>JBEVNN010000168.1:0-8076 GCA_040508095.1 Gaiellaceae bacterium | reverse complement strand
GAGCGACACCCGCGCTCCGTAGAGGAGCCGCAGGAACTCGTCCTGGCCGAGGCGGTTCGCGCCGCCGAGGACGAGGATGTCGGTCTTGTTGGTGTAGTAGTTGTCGATGTGCGTCCACGGGTTCGCCGGCAGCAGGCTGACGCTGTCGACGGCGGCGGTGCCCGTGAAGATGTCGTCCGGGCCGTGGCCGATGTAGTGCTTCGCGATTGGCGCGCCGGCGAATGCGGCCAGGATCAAGAAGATGATGAAGATGCCGCTCGCGATGGCGATCTTGTCGCGCCTGAAGCGGCGCCAGACGAGCTCCCAGTAGCCTCGGGCCTTTACCTCTTCGGCCTCGCCGAGGTCGGGGCCGCTCTCGACGCCGATGGCCGCGCCGAGGCCGGCACCGGCGTTGACGAGAACTTCATCTTGCTTCTGAGCCATGTGTAAGGGAGCCGTTAAGGCCGTCTGGACTATAGACGAGCGGGAGCCGCAGGAGTTGGTAGGAGCCGTTACCCCGTCAGTGCATCGGCGCCCGCGACCACCTCGAGGATTTCCTGCGTGATCTCCGCCTGGCGGGCGCGGTTCATGTCCAGGGTGAGGCTCGAGATCAGGTCTCCGGCGTTGCTGGAGGCGTTGCGCATCGCCGTCATGCGGGCCCCCTGTTCCGAGGCGGCGGATTCGAGCAGCGCCCGGTAGAGCTCGGTCTCGATGTAGACCGGGAGCAAGCGCGCGAGGATCTCCTCCGGTTCCGGCTCGTAGATGAAGTCGCCGAGCAGCGCCGCCTCTCGAGCCTCGTCCTCGCCGCTCTCGAGCAGCTGCTCCGGGATGGGAAGGACGTCCTGCTCGACGACCTTTTGGGTGAGCGCGGAAACGAAGCGGTTGTAGACGAGCATGACCCGGTCGACTTCCCCGGTCTCGTAGAGCTCGGTGATGCGGTGCGCGATCACCTGGGCGTCGTGGTACGAGGGTCGATCGCTGAAGCCGATCCACGCCTCGTCGATCTCGTAGGCGCGGAAGGTCAGGGTCGAGCGCCCTTTGCGGCCGGAGACGAGCCAGCGAACCTCGACTCCCTCGGAGCGCAGGCGCCGGTCGAGCGCGAAGGCGTGCCGCAGGACCTGGGCATTGAACGCGCCGGCCAGTCCGCGGTCGCCGGTGATCGCGACGATCGCCGCCCGCTTCACGTCGCGCCGCTGGAGCAGTGTCAGCCCCTGGAGGGAGGTGCTTGCCCTGGCGGTGCCGATCATCAGCTCCATCATGCGGTCGGCGTATGGGCGCATCGCCTCGATCCGGGCCTGAGCCCGCCGAAGCCGGGCGGAGGCGACGAGCTCGAACGCCTTCGTGATCTTCTGCGTGTTGCGGATCGAGCGGATCCGCCGCTTGAGGTCCTGGACGGTGGCCATGACTAGCGGCTACTCCGCCACCAGGGCGACCTGAGTGTGTGCCCACACTGTGTGTCAGACGGCCGCGCCGGCAAAGCCGGCCCGGCCTCTGTGGTCGGCGTCGCAAGCGAGCGCCTCATGCGGCCTTCGGCTCCTCGGAGGTCTTGAACGACTTCGCGAAGCGCTGGAGCTCGGCGTCGAGCTTCTCGGCCAGCTCGTCGGGAAGCTCCTTCGACTCGCGGATCTCGGCGAGAATCGACTCCTCCGCCTTCAGGTGGTCGCGCAGCTCCTGCAGGTAGCGCGGCACGTCCACGACCGGGATCGAGTCGAGGTGCCCGTTGACGCCGGCGTAGACCGCCGCGACCTGCTCCCCGACCGGCCAGGGGTCGTACTGCGGCTGGTTCAGCAGCGCGACGAGGCGCTCGCCGCGGGCGAGGATCTTCTGCGTTGCCTGGTCGAGCTCCGAGCCGAACTGCGCGAAGGCCTCGAGCTCGCGGTACTGTGAGAGGTCGAGCTTCAGTCCGCCCGCGACCTTGTTCATCGCCTTGATCCGGGCCGCGCCGCCGACGCGCGAGACCGAGATGCCGACGTTGATCGCCGGGCGGACGCCCGAGAAGAAGAGTTCGGACTCGAGGAAGATCTGGCCGTCGGTGATCGAGATGACGTTCGTCGGAATGTAGGCCGACACGTCCCCGGCCTGCGTCTCGACGACAGGCAGGGCCGTCAGTGACCCACCGCCGAGCTCGTCGGACAGCTTGCACGCGCGCTCGAGCAGCCGCGAGTGGAGGTAGAAGACGTCGCCCGGGTAGGCCTCACGGCCCGGCGGTCGGCGCAGCAGCAGCGACATCTGGCGGTACGCGTCGGCGTGCTTCGAGAGGTCGTCGTACATGACGAGCGCGTGCTTGCCCTCGAACATGAAGTACTCGCCCATCGCACAGCCCGCGTACGGCGCCATCCACTTGATCGGCGCGGCCTCCGAAGCGGCAGCGTGGACGATGATCGTGTAGTCCATCGCCCCCTCGTCCTTGAGCTTCTCGTGCACCTGAGCGACGGTCGACGCCTTCTGGCCGATCGCGACGTAGACGCAGATCAGGTCCTGGCCGCGCTGGTTGAGGATCGTGTCGACGAGGATCGCGGTCTTGCCCGTCGTGCGGTCGCCGATGATCAGCTCGCGCTGTCCGCGGCCGATCGGGATCATCGAGTCGATCGCCTTGATGCCGGTCTGCACTGGCTCCTTCACCGGCTGGCGCTCGATCACGCCCGGCGCCTTGAACTCCAGCGGCCGGCGCTCGGCGGCGTTGATCGGGCCCTGCCCGTCGAGCGGGTTGCCGAGGGCGTCGACGATGCGGCCGATCAACTCGGGACCGACCGGCACGCTCGCGACCGCACCGGTGCGCTTGACGGGCTCGCCCTCCTTGACGTGCTCCCACTCGCCGAACAGCGCGGTGCCGACGTTGTCCTCTTCGAGGTTGAACGCGAGGCCGGTGACGCCGTGCTCGAACTCGAGCATCTCCGACGCAAGGGCGTTCTCGAGGCCGTAGACGCGGGCGATACCGTCGCCGACCTCGAGCACGGAGCCAACCTCCGCGAGATCGCTCTCGACGTCGTACTCCTCGATCCGCTGCTTGAGGATAGAGGTGATCTCTTCGGGGCGAAGCTTCATGAATCTCCTCTCTGGGACCGAACGCCTATCGAAACGAAGCCTTGTGCCGCCCGGGCGCGCTGTGCGCCGCGCTGCGGCGTCCTCGGCCGCGCCCGTAGCCTCTGGCTACGAACGCGACGCTGCGTCCTTGCAGCACGACGCCCATCGCACCCGGTCGCCGAAGCTTCATTCCGATAGGCGTTCATGCCGTGGCGAGCTGCCGGCGCAGCCGCTCCAGACGGCCGCGCACGCTCGCGTCGAGTCGGTGGGAACCAACTTGCAGGACGATGCCGCCGATCAGGTCGGGATCAACGCGCCGCGTCGTCTCGACCTTGCGACCGGAGGCTCGCTCGATTTGCCCGAGCAGCTTCGCCGCCTCCTCGTCGGACAGCTCGACCGCAGTCGTGAGCTCGGCGTGGACGATGCCCTCGTGCTCTGCCACCAGGCGCTCGAACTCGCGCGCGATCTCCCCGAGCTGCGCGGTGCGGCCCTTGTCCGCGAGCAGGAGCAGGAAGTTGCGGAGCAGCTCGTCAGCGTCTCCTAGAACGTCCTCGAGGGCCGCCGTTCGCGCGCGCGGATCGAGCTGCGGGTTTCGCAGCAGCTCGCGTAGCTCGGGGACCTCGGCCTCGGCGTCGACGACCTCGCGGAGCTGCGCACGGACCACGTCGAGCCTGCCCTTCTCCTGCGCCGCTTCGAATAGCGCGTTCGCGTAGACGCGGTCGACAACGCTCATGTGTCGTTGCGCTCCAGGACGGAGAAGTCGAGCTCGCCGACGGCCTCCTCGATCAGGCGCTTGTGGTCGGCGTCGTCGAGGGACTTCCTGGTGACCTTCGTCGCCGCCAGCATGCTCAGGTCGACGACCTCGAGCCGGATCTGCTCGAGCGCCCGGCGCGTCTCGGCCTCGATCTGCTTGCGAGTGTCCTCGAGCCGCCGCTGGCGATCCTCCTCGAGCTCCTCGCGCATCCGCCGCTCGTTGGCGTCTGCGACATGGCGCGCCTCGCTGAGGATCTCCTCCGCGTCGGTCTGGGCACGGCCGATCAGCGCGCGGTGCTCCTCGAGCAGGCGCCGCGCCTCCTCGCGTGCGCGGTCGGCCTCGTCCAACGACGCCCGGATCCGCTCGCGCCGCTCGTCGATCCCCTTCTGGATCGGGCCGAACGCGTAGCGCTTCAGCACGAAGAGCGTGATCAGGAAGCACACGATCGTCCAGATCATCAGCCCCGGCGTGACCTGGATCAGGGGGTTCGCGGCGACGGGCATGGGGCTAGACGAGGACGAAGGCGAGGATCGAGCCGAGCAGGCCGTAGAACACGACGGCCTCTGTGAGCGCGAAGCCGAGCCACTGGATGCCGGTGAGCTCGCCGCGGAGCTCGGGCTGCCGGGCGACCGACTGGATCATCGACGAGAAGATCAGGCCGATGCCGACTCCGGCGCCGGCCGCGCCGAGCCCGACGCCGAGCGCGAGCCCGATCGCCTTCCCGGCTTTCGTGACGTCGCCGCTCGTCGCGGCGAGAACGGTTCCAAGCACGTGAAGAACCTCCTTAGTGCTGCGGCTCGATCGCCGAGCCGATGTAGATGGCTGAAAGGGCGGCGAAGATAAACGCCTGGATGCCCACGACGATGATTACCTCGAAGAGGTAGAAGACCGTTGCGACTGGCAGGACGAGCGGGGCCAGGTAGATGCTCTCGAGAATGAACATCAGCCCGATGAACGTGAGGATCAGGATGTGCCCGGCGAGCATGTTGGCGAAGAGTCGGACGCTCAGCGAGAGCAGACGCATGAACTGGCCGATGACCTCGAGAGGAACGATGAGCGCCAACAGCGGCTTCGGCGCTTCCGGGATCCAACTCTTGAAGTAGCGCACGGGCCCGTTCCAGCGGACGCCTTCGACGTGCGTGAACACGAACGTCAGGATCGCGAGCGCAAGCGTCACGGACAGCGACGAGGTGGCTGCGTAGATCCCCCACACGGGGAAGCCATGCCAGGTCTCGCCGGTGAGCGGCAGTGGGATGAACCCGATCAGGTTCACGACGAAGATGAACAGCAACAGGGTGGCGACGTACGGGAACCAGCGCCCGATTGCCTTGGCTGGCAGGCCCTGCTCGGCGATTTGTACCTGCGCGATCTCGTAGATCGTCTCACCGACGGTTTGCCGCCGGTTCAGCGTCTTGCCTCGCATGAGGCCGAGTCCGAGCAGAATCGTCAGGGCCGCGCCGAGCATCAGGTAGACGACGGCCTTCGTGATCGACAGGTCGAGCGGCCCGAGGTGGATGGAGACCCATGCGTGCTGCTCGAACTCGGTCGTCGGGTCGAACTCGCCGCGCGCGAAGGCCTGCGTGGGGAGCGCCAACGCGAAGACCGAGGCCGCCAGCAGCGCCCGCCTCATGTCCGCGGCTCCTGGCCGTAATAGCCCAGCAGCGAAAGCGCGAGCTCGGCGGTATAGGCGGCGCCGTACGTGAGCGCGGCGGCGAGCCCTGCGTCACTGTCGGACGCGGCGAGGGCGAGCAGCACTGCGAGGACAGCGAGCAGCCGGAACATCATCCCGAAAGCCAGGGCCCCCGATGCGGCGACGTTGTCGGGCGACGGCTTCACGCGCGCGAACAGCAGCCCGAGCGCCTGCACGCCGACCCAGAGCACGGCGGCAACCGCCCAGCCCGTGAGCGGCCAGCCCGCGACGATGAAGAGCGGCAGCGCAAGCGCGATCACGACGGCACCCGCGAGAGGCCCAAGCAGGCGGTGCTGCGGAATCGGCCGCGGCGCTCCAAGGATGCCGACGCGGGTCAAAAGGCGTTCCGGTAGCGCTTGTAGACGGCGAACACGCCGGCAGGAATCCCGACGAACGCGCCGCCGAGGATGCCGAGGCCGACCGAGCCCGCTGCCCAGCCGACGAGCGCGCCCGCGCCGACGCAGCCGGCGGTCACGCCCCCGAGCAGTGCGCCGGCTCCGGCCGGCTCGAAGGTCGAACGGGGACTGGGCTCCATGCGCGGCGAGCATACCAAACCTTGTGACACCGGAAATCGGCTCAGAAGCCGAATTTCCGGCAACTTTGTTATTAGGATCCCGAGGCGTGCGCGTGGTGCTGATCCACGGGAGCGGCGGCAACGCCGAGACGGCGTGGGCGGCCGTGCGGCCGCTCGCGGAGCGGTTTACGCTGGTGGCGCCGAACCGCGGCGGCTACCCGCCGAACTCGCCGCTCGAGCGCGTCGACTTCGCGGTGCAGGCGGCCGAGCTGGCGCCGCTGCTCGAGGACGGCGCGCATCTCGTGGGCCATTCCTACGGCGGGGTGATCGCGCTCCTGATCGCCGCAGCCCACCCCGAGCGCGTGCGCTCGCTCGTGGTGAGCGAGCCGCCGGCCTTCGCGCTGGCCAGCGGGAAGCCGGAGGTCGATTCGCTGGTCGAGCGGCTGGACGCACACTTCGCCCGCGGTCCGCGTGACCCGCGCGCCTTCGCGGAGGGCTTCCTCGCGCTGGTCGGCACGAAGGCGCAGCTCCCGGATCCGCTCCCGCCCGCGGTCGAGCAGAGCATCCGCGCGACGATGGCCGAGCGGATGCCCTGGGAGGCCGAGATCCCGCTCGACGAGCTCGCGGCGGCCGGCTTCCCGAAGCTCGTCATCTCCGGCGCGCACCACCCGGCCTTCGACGCGGTCTGCGACGTGCTCGAGGAGCGACTCCCCGCGCGTCGCGAGGTGCTGCCCGGCGCCGGCCACGGGATCCCGCGCGCTCCCGGCTACCTCGAGCTGCTCGCGAGCTTCTTCAACGATTCGGGCTAGACCGAACGATCGATGCAGTAGCGTGCGGGCATGAGCTCCGAGCCCGACCTCGCCGCAGCCGCAGCGCTCGTCGCCGAGCCTGCCCGGGCCGAGCTCGTGCTCGCCGTCGTCGCCGACGGGCCGCTGACGGCCAGCGAGCTGGCGGGCCGCGCGGGCATCGCCCGCTCGACCGCGAGCGGACACCTCGGGCGCCTGGTGGAGGGCGGGTTCCTCGTGGTGGTGGCCCGAGGCCGAAACCGCTACTACGAGCTGGCCGGAGCCGACGTGGCCGAGGCGGTCGAGGCGCTCTCGCGCGTCGCTCCTCAGCGGCCGGCGCGCTCGCTCCGGGAGGCAACCCGCAACGAACTCCTGCGGGAAGCGCGCACCTGCTACGACCACCTCGCGGGCCGCCTCGGGGTCGCCTTCGCCGCTGCCCTGGAGCGCCGCGGGGTGGTCGAGCGCACGAACGGCGACTACGCGCTGGGCCGGCACGCCGCGGAGGAGCTGGCGCCGCTCGGGATCGACCTCGAGCCGCTGTCGGCACAGCGCCGTCCGCTCGTCCGCGGCTGCCTCGACTGGAGCGAGCGGGAGCTCCACGTCGCCGGCTCGCTGGGCGCGGCCTTGACCGCGCGGCTGTTCGAGCTCGAGTGCATCGGCCGCCGCGACACCACTCGGTCGGTCGCCGTCACCGACCGGGGCAGCGAGCTCTTCGCGGAGCTGAGGCTCGAGGCCTAGCGCTCGCAGAGCGCGGTGATGTTGACCTCCCACATCTCCGGCCCCGCCCAGTCGCGGAACTCGGTGGGAAGCTCCGGCTCGGGCTCGCCTCCGCGAACCGCCTCGTCGAGCGCGAGCAGGTAGTCGCGCAGCGGCGGCAGGACGTCGCGGCCGCAGACAGGGCCGTGCCCGGGGACGCAGGTGTCCCAGTCGAGCTCGAGCATCCGGTCGAGGATCTCGGCCCAGCTCCGCGGGTCGCCGTGCCCGCTCCAGGGCTGCATTGCCACCACGACGAGGTCGCCCGCGACGAGCACCCCCGCCTCGGGCACGAGCAGAAAGGCGTCGCTCTCGGTGTGGCCACCGCCGTACGTGAGCGCCTTCGCGCGCCCGAAGTCGCGTTCCTCCTCGAACGTCTCGTCGGGAAGCCGGTGCCTGACCGTCCGCAGCTCGGGCGCCTCCCGCTCCAGCACCGCGGCGCCCTCTTCGTCCCCGGCTGCACGCAGCCGCTCGACCTCCGCCGGCAGCTCCTCCTCGAGCGCGTCCATCCGGGACCGCAGCCGCTCCGCGCCGATCGTCGTGATCAGCTCACGCGTGCGCGCGGTGGAGACGATCG
>JBEVNN010000167.1:0-5144 GCA_040508095.1 Gaiellaceae bacterium | reverse complement strand
TGCACCAGACGCCGGAGCAGATCGTCGAGACCGCGATCCAGGAGGACGCCGACGCCGTCGGCATCTCGATCCTTTCCGGCGCGCACATGACGCTCGTGCCGCGCATCCTCGACGGGCTGCGCGAGAACGGCGCCGAGGACGTGCTCGTCGTGCTCGGCGGGACGATCCCGAACGAGGACGCGGAGGAACTGCAGCGGCAGGGGGTCGCCGCGGTGTTCACGCCGGGCGCTCCGACCAGCGAGATCGTCGAGTTCCTGCGCGGGAAGGTTCCGGCCTGAGCATTCGCGTTGACCGCGAAGGCGCGGTCGCCACCGTCATCGTCGACCGCGCGGACGCGATGAACGCGCTCGACCGACCCACGCTCGAGGAGCTGCGCGGCCGGCTCGCCGAGGTCGCCGACGACACGGCGGTCGGCGTCGTCGTGCTGACCGGTGCCGGCGACAGAGCCTTCGTCGCGGGTGCCGACATCAAGTACATGAGCGGCCTCGGCGCCGAGGAAGCGCTGGCCTGGGGCGAGCTCGGGCACCACAGTGCCCAGCTGCTGGAGACGATGCCGAAGCCGACGATCGCGGCGATCAACGGCTTCGCCCTGGGCGGCGGCTGCGAGCTCGCGCTCGCGTGCGACTTCCGCTATGCGGCCTCGACCGCGAAGCTCGGCCAGCCGGAGATCAACCTCGGGATCATCCCGGGCTGGGGCGGGACGCAGCGGCTCGCGCGTGTCTGCGGCCTCGGCGTCGCCAAGGACCTGATCCTCACCGGCCGGCTCGTCGACGCAGACGAGGCACTGCGGCTCGGCCTCGTCAACGCCGTCCACGACCCCGTGCTGCAACGAGCGCGTGAGACGGCGGAGCTGCTCGCTTCCAAGAGCCCGCTGGCGCTCGCGGCGGCGAAGCGCGCTCTGGGCCACGTCCTGCAGGGCGACCACGTCGACAACCTGGAGCGCGAGGCGAGGGAGTTCGGCGACCTCTTCGCGACCGCGGACGCGAAGGAGGGCCTCACGGCCTTCGCCGAGAAGCGCGAGCCCCGCTTCACCGGTCGCTGACACGGCAAGGGCGCGTCAGACGGCCACGCCGGCAAAGCCGGCATGGCCTCTAACGGCATCGCAAGCGACGCCTCAGCGAGAAGCGCGAGCCGCGCTTTACCGGCCGCTAGGCACAACCAGCGAGACGAGCGACGCGCTCAGCATGTTGTCGTCGCCGCGCTGAGCCCGAAGCGTCGTCGGCGCAGTCGCCGTCCAGACGTCGACCTGCTGGCCTGGCTTGGCCGTCGAGAGGTCCACCAGGGTGCCCGGTGCGCCGATCCGCGGTACCTGCTGGACGGTCGCGTCGGCGGGCACGCTCACCAGCAGTCGCCGCTTGAGCTTGGCCTGTTTCTGCCGCATCGGCCAGGCGCTGACCGTCGTCAGCTTCATCTGAAGGTTGCCGTCGTCGCCGACCGCAACGACCGTTCCGCGCAGGTCGAGCGTGAACGGCATCCCGCGAGGCGCCGCGAAGAGCAGACGGCTCGCCTTCTGGAGCCACGGGTACGGATCGACCGCGCTCTTGCGGCCCGGGTGGAGCTCGAAGTGCAGATGCGCGTGGATCCCGTTCGCGTCGCCCGAGTCGCCCACGTAGCCGATCGCTTGGCCGGCGACGACCTTCGCCCCGTTCTTGAGCCCCTTCGCGTACGACGTCCCTGCGACGCACTTGCCGCGATTGTCGTTCTTCAGCGTCCGGTCGTTGTTGAGGTGGATGTAGTAGTAGTCGGTGCCGCTCTGGCCGTGGAGATAGAGCATGCAGCCGGCGGTCGCGGAGCGGCTCCAGAACTCGACTTTGCCCGCCTCGGCCGCGAGCGCGAGGCTGCGCTTCGGCGCGATCATGTCGATCCCCTGGTGGACTCCGCCCGCACGCGCCTCGCCGAAGTCGTCGCTGTAGCTCACAGTGCCGAGCACCGGGAAGATGATCATCTTCGGCGGAGCCGCGCTCGCCCCGGCCGTTAGGGTCAGGAGAAGAAGAGCGAGAAGAGTGAATCCTCGGGCTGTCGTCCGGCGGCTGGGCATTGGTCCGGTCGTGCTCGAAGGGCCGGAGGCTACCAGAGTGCCTCCGTAGAGACCCTTCCGGCCCCTCGGTAGAGTCCCGCGCGGCATGAAGATCGCCGTTTGCGCGAAGTACGTTCCCGAGTCGACCGCCGCACGCCGGATCGACCCCCAGACGAAGCGGCTCGACCGCTCCGGCGAGGGTGCGCTGAACCCGTTCGACGTCAACGCGGTCGAGGAGGCGCTCCGCTTGAAGGAGGCCGGCGACGGCGAGGTCGTGATCGTGTCGCTCGGCCCGGAGCGCGCGCTGGAGGCGATGAGGCGGGCGCTCGCGATGGGCGCCGACCGGATCGTGCTGGTCGCCGACGAGGCGGCGGCCGGCTCCGACCTCGTCGCCACGAGCCGCGTGCTGGCGGCCGCGCTCGAGCGCGAGAGCCCCGACCTCGTGCTCTTTGGCCAGCAGGCGAACGACGCCGACGGGGCGGTGCTGTGGGCCGCGGTCGCCGAGCGGCTCCAGCGTCCGCTGATCTCACAAGTCGCCGAGCTCTCGCTCGAGGACGGGAAGGCGCGCGGCAAGCGGCAGACGGAGTACGGCTACGACGTGATCGACGCGCCGCTGCCCGCCGTGGTCGCCGTCTCGGACGCGATCAACGAGCCGCGCTACCCCTCGCTGAAGGGGATCATGGGCGCGAAGAAAAAGCCGCAGGAGACGGTTTCGCTTGCAGATCTCGGTGTCGGCGCCGAGGAGGCGGGGGAGGCGGGGTCGCGCACGACCGTCGAGGCGCTGAACGACCCGCCGCCGCGCGGCGACACGCTGAAGATCGAGGACGACGGCTCGGCCGCGGAGAAGATCCTCGAGTTCCTGCAGGAGCGGAAGGCGCTGTGAGATTCCTCGTCTTCCTGGAGCACCACGAGGGCAAGTTGCAGAAAGACTCGCTCGGCGTCCTCTCCAAGGCGGCGTCGCTCGGCGGCGAGGTCGAGGCCGTGCTGCTTGGCTCCGACGTGAACGAACTGGCCGGGGAGGCCGGGAAGTACGGCGCCCAGCGCGTCCATGTCGACGACGACGTGCTGCTCGACAAGCCACTCCCGCAGCCGCGCGTGGACGCGCTCGAGACCTTGCTGGGCGGCCAGCAGTTCGATGCTGTCCTGTTCGCGTCGAGCGTGCTTTCCGCTGACATCGCCGCCGCGCTGGCCGCCCGGCTCGACGCAGGCCTGAACTACGACCTCACCGACCTCGCCGTCGAGGACGGGAAGGTGGTCGGCAAGCGGCCGGCGCTCGGGGACTCGGTCTACGCGGACGTGGGGTGGACCTCCGAGCCGCGCCTCGCGCTGATCCGCTCTGGCACGTTCGAGCCCAAGGAAGTCGGCGGCAGGGCCGAGGTCGCGCCGTTCGAGTCGCGCTTCCAGGACTTCTCGCTCGCGGCGACGATGGTCGAACAGGCCCACGAGGAAAGCGAGGGCCCGTCGATCGAGGACGCGGACGTGATCGTCGCGGCCGGGCGCGGCCTCGGCGGCCCGGACAACTTCGGGCTCGTCGAGGAGCTGGCGAAGGCCCTCGGCGGCGCGGTCGCGGCGACGCGCGCGGTGGTCGACGCGGGCTGGTACCCGTACTCGACGCAGGTCGGGCAGACGGGCAAGACCGTCTCGCCGAAGCTCTACGTCGCCGTCGGCATCTCCGGCGCGATCCAGCACAAGGTCGGGATGCAGAGCTCCGGCCTGATCGTCGCGATCAACAAGGACCCGAATGCGCCGATCTTCGAGTACGCCGACCTTGGGGTCGTCGGCGACCTACACGAGATCGTCCCCAAGCTGACCGAGCTCGTCCGGGCGCGCAAGGCCGCATGAAGCCGTCGGACTACCCGCCCCCGTTCTCCCCGAACGAGTTCGTCGTCTCAGCCGGCGAGCCCGAGATCGAGGTCGGCGTCCTGATCGTCGGCGCCGGGCCGGCGGGGCTGGCCTGCGCGATCAGGCTCGGGCAGCTTCTGGAGGACGCGCCCGAGCTGGCGGAGCGGCTCGGCGACGTGCCGGTGGCGGTGCTGGAGAAGGGGAAGCAGCCCGGCTCGCACCTGCTCTCCGGTGCGGTCGTCAACCCGGTCTCGCTGCGCAGCTTGTTCGAGGGGCGGCTGAGCACGAGCGACATGCCCTTCGCCGGCCGCGTCGAGCACGAGTCGGTCTACTACCTCACGCCGAAGCGCGCTTTGCGCATTCCGACGCCGCCGACGATGCACAACAGCGGCAACTACGTCGCGTCGCTCTCGCAGTTCGGCCGCTGGCTGGCCGAGCAGGCCGAGGAAGCCGGGGCGACGATCCTCCCGGAGACGACCGGGCACGCACTGCTCGTCGACGGGCGGGTGCGCGGTGTGCGGACGGGCGATCGCGGCCGCGGGCGGGCCGGCGAGGAGCTCGGCAACTTCGAGCCCGGCTCGGAGGTCCACGCGCGCGTGACGGTACTCGCGGAGGGGACGCAGGGCCACCTCACCGGCGTCGCACTCGACCACTTCGGGCTGCAAGGCGACAACCCGCAGGTCTGGGCACTCGGCGTCAAGGAGGTCTGGAAGGTCGCGAAGCCGCTCGACCGCGTGATCCACACGCTGGGCTGGCCGCTGCGGGCCGGTGCGAAGTACCGCGAGTTCGGCGGCTCCTTCGTCTATCCGATCGGCGACGACATGGTCACGGTCGGGATGGTCGTCGGGCTCGACTACCGCGACGCCGAGCTCTCCGTCCACGACGTCCTGCAGGAGCTGAAGACGCACCCGCTGCTGCGCAAGCTGCTCGACGGGGGCGAGCGGGTGGCGTGGGGAGCCAAGACGATCCCCGAGGGCGGCTTCGTCTCGCTGCCGAGGCAGCTGCACGCGCCCGGGCTGCTGATCTGTGGCGACGGCGCGGGCCTCGTCAACGTGCCGGCGCTGAAGGGGATCCATTACGCGGTCGAGTCCGGGCGGCTCGCCGCGGAGGCGGCGTTCGCGGCGTTGCAGCCGGGCGAGGCCGTCGGGCGGCGCGGTGCGCTGGCCGGCTACGACGAGTCGTTGCAGGAGAGCTTCGTCTGGAGCGACCTGAAGCAGGTGCGGAGCATGCGCCAGGCTTTCGGGCACGGGTTCTGGCTCGGCGGCGCGATGGCCGGCGCGATGAC
>JBEVNN010000119.1:0-2566 GCA_040508095.1 Gaiellaceae bacterium | reverse complement strand
CAGCCGCAGGTGCTGCCGCAACGGAACCTCCTGCGGCAGCTCACCTGGAGCCTGCCCTCGGGGCAGCGCGTCGCGAAGGCGATGCACGTGCCCGCGCTCAGCGAGGAGGAGCTGGGCAGCGACCTGGACGAGTACCGCTCGGCGCGCCACGGCTACGACCTCAAGAAGAGCACGCCGCTCTGGTTCTACGTGCTCAGGGAGGCCGAGGTGAGGGCGGACGGGCTGACGCTCGGCCCCGTCGGCGGCCGGATCGTGGCCGAGGTGCTGGTCGGCCTGATCGAAAGCGACCCGGGCTCGTTCCTCGTGCAGGAGCCGCGCTGGAGGCCGACCCTGACCTCGGCCGGCGCCGGCTTCCGGATGGTCGACTTCCTGAGGTTCGCGGGCGTCGACCCGGCCAGCAGGGGGCAGTAATACGATCGCCCGATGCGAGGGCGGCCGGCGCGGATCGAGCGACTTCCGCAGCAGTACTTCGGCGGGCTGCTCGCTCGAGTGACCGAGCACGCAGGGCTCGACGGCGAGCCGCTCGTCGACCTCGGGCGCGGGAACCCGGAGACCGGGCCGCCCGCACACGTCGTGGCCGCGCTGGACGAGGCGGCCGGGCTGGAGATCGCCCACGGCTACGCGCCGTTCCGCAGCCTGCCGGAGCTGCGCGCGGCGTTGGTTGAGCGATACCGGTCCGTCTACGGCGTCGAGCTCGATCCCGACGCCGAGGTGGGCGTCGTGCCGGGGACGAAGACGGCGATCGTCGAGTTGTCCCTCGTGCTCGCCGAGGAGGGGCAGACAGTCGTGCTGCCCGACCCCTTCTACCCGGACTACCCTTCCGGGCCCGCGCTCGCGGGGGCCGCGATCGCGTACGTGCCGCTCGATCCCGGGAACGGGTGGCCGCCGGACTTCTCGCGGGCGCCGGCTGAGAACGTCGCGGCCGTTTACCTGAACTACCCGTCCAACCCGGCCGCCGTCACGGTGCCTGACGGGGCCTTCGAGGAAGCGGTCGCTTACGCGGAAACGACGGGCGCGGCGATCGTGCACGACTTCGCCTACGGCGACCTCGTCTTCGATGGGCGCTCTCCGCGCAGCTTCCTCGCAACCCCCGGTGCGAAGGAGGTCGGGGTCGAGATGTTCTCGATGTCCAAGTCCTACGGCATGGCGGGCTGGCGAGTCGGGTTCGTCGTCGGCAACGCGGAAATCGTCGAGCGGATCAACCTGCTCAACGACCACTGCCGCGTCGGGATCTTCCGGCCGATCCAGGAGGCCTGCATCGCGGCGCTGACCGGGCCGCAGGACTCCATCGCCGAGCGCCGCGACACCTACCAGCGCAGGCGCGACCGCGTGCTCGAGGTGCTCGAACCGCTGCTCGGGCCGATCACCTGCGAGGGCACGTTCTACGTCTGGCTGAAGCTCCCAGAGGGCGTGACCTTCGAGAGCCTGCTCAGTGAGCATCGCGTCGTGGTCGCGCCCGGCGACGGGTTCGGCCCGAGCGGCGTAGGACACGCGCGGCTCAGCCTTGCCGTGAACGACGAGACGCTGGAGCTCGGGCTCGAGCGCCTCGCTTCGGCGCTCGATCGCTAGCCGGTGCTTTTCACCGCTCCGCGACGGCGTTAGCGTTTGCACTACGAGTAAATACCTGGAAAACCTGCGGCTTCTTTCGGAGAACCTGTCCGCGCAGCTCGAGGGCGGCGCGGCGGCGGCGCTTCGCCGCAAGTACCCCTGTCTCGGTCGCGCCCTCTACCCACTGCTCCTCGCGTGCGTAGCAGCCCTCTACATCGGGACTGCCAAGCTCGGGATCCAGCTGCCCGTGGCGCACGGCATCGTCACGCCGGTCTGGGCTCCGACGGGCATTGCCCTCGCGGCGCTCGTGCTCTTCGGGCCGAGCCTCTGGCCTGCCGTCGCGATCGGGGCGCTCGTCGCCAACGCGACCAGCGGTGCCTCCGTCCCAGTCGCCGCCGGAATCGCGGTCGGGAACACCCTCGAGGCCGTCGTCGGCGCGGCGCTCCTGCGACGCGTCGATTTCCGACCGAGCCTCGACCGCGTCCGCGACGTGGCCGCCCTCGTCGTCCTCGCTGCCGGGGCGAGCACCGCGATCGCCGCCACGAACGGCGTCACCGTGCTGTGGGTCTCCGGGAATCTGTCCGATTCCTACGCCTCCAGCTGGTTCCTCTGGTGGAGCGGCGACGCGATGGGCGACCTGGTAGCGGCGCCGCTGTTGCTGGTCTGGTTGTCAGCGCCGTTCTGGAAGCCCCGCGTGGCTGAGATCGTGGAAGGAGTGGCGCTCCTGGGGGTGCTCGCCGGCCTCAGTTGGTTCGTGTTCCTGCACGGCTACTGGCATTACCCGCACCTGCTCTTCCCGCTCCTCGTCTGGTCCTCGTTGCGCTTCTATCAGCGGGGCGCCGTCACGAGCAGCTTCGTCGTGGCGGCCTTCGCGATTGCGGGCGCGATCAACGGCTCGACGCCGCTCGGCGGCGCCAGCACGACCGAGGTGGTGCAGATCGAGGAAGGGCTGCTCGCGGCGGTGCTCGTCAGCCTCCTCATCCTCGGCGCAGTCCTCTCGGAGCGCACCGCAGCCGAA
>JBEVNN010000106.1:0-3803 GCA_040508095.1 Gaiellaceae bacterium | reverse complement strand
GGGCGCAGATGGACCAGGTTGCGGCCGCGTATGAGCAGGCTGCGTCGTACGACAGTCCAGCGGGCCTGACCGGCCTCGTCGGCTACCAGAGCCACGCCCGCTTCTTCGGCTCGACACCACTCACCGAGTTGCTCGCCTGGCAGGAGAAGCAGGACGCCCACGACCAGCGCGGCTACTTCCTGGGCGCGCACCGGTGCCTCGCGCTGGCGATGCTCGGCCGCAGAGATGAGGCCCGGGCGCTCCTCGCCGAGCTCCGGGCCGAGTTGGCAGAGCGAGGCGGCGCACAGGCCATGGTCGCGGGGATCGAGGGTTACGCCATGGTGGTCGAGTTTCTCGCCGGAGATCTCGAAGCTGCCGTCACAGCAGGAGAGGACAGCTGCCGCCTCTCCGGTGAGCTCGGGCGCTGGTCCGAGCTCTCGACGACCGCGGGCGGGCTGGCTGGTGTGTACTACGAGCTCGGCCGGCTCGACGAGGCCGAGCGGTGGGCGGCGAGGGCCGCCGAGCTGGGAGCCGAAGAGGACGCGATCACGCAGATGCTCTGGCGACAGGCCCGCGCGAGGGTGCTCGCAGGGCGCGGGGAGTACGACGAGGCGGAGCGGCTGGCCCGCGAGGCTGTCGGGGTCGGAGAGACGACGGAGGACCTCAACTCCAAGGCGGAGACGTGGGCCGATCTCGGCGAGGTCCTCACGCTCGCCGGCCGGCCGCGAGAGGCCGCCGAAGCCCTGGAGCAGGCGATTGCGCGCTTCGAGGCCAAGGAGAACCTCGTCATGGCCGGCCGGATGCGTGAGCGCCTGGCCGCGCTTCGAGCCCAGGTCGGCTGAATGCGGGTCCTGCTCGGGGTCTCATTCGCAGCCGCAGCGCTCTGCCTCAGCGCCTGCGGCTCAGGCTCCTCGAAGCAGGAGCTCGCGCCGCCCCCGAAGGTGACCAACTTCGCGCTGCAGAGCAAGTTCATGGGCCGGCAGCTCTACGAAGTGCTCGTGGCGCCGGGCGGCGGCGGCGAAGGCCGGCCGCTGCTCGTCTTCCTCCACGGTTACGGTGCGGCGCCAAGCGACACGCTCAGCCCGGCGTTCTTGATGGCCCTGCGCCGGCTCGGCGACCGCGAGCCGGTCGTGCTGCTCCCCGAGGGCGACACCGGCTGGTGGCACGACCGCGATGAAGGGCCGTGGGGGTCGTACGTCCTGCGGGAAGCGATCCCGGCGGCCCTGAGGCGAAGCGGCGCGGACCGCGACCGCGTCGCGATCGGCGGCATCTCGATGGGCGGCTTCGGCGCCCTCGACCTCGGCCGGATCGAGCCGAAGCGCTTCTGCGCGGTCGGCGGCCACTCTCCGGCGGTGCTGACGCGAGACGAGTTCGGGTTCGGATTCGACAACGCCGCCGACTACGCACGCCACAACCTGCTCTCGCTGGCGCGGAAGCAATCTCTCTACGACGCGCCGGTCTGGATCGACGTCGGCAACCACGACGACCTGCGTCCAGCGTCCGCGAAGCTGGCCCGCGAACTAGAGGCCGACGGCGCCGACGTGAGTTTCCACGTCTGGCCGGGCGCACACGACGGCCAGTACTGGGACGCCCACTTCGCTGACTACTTGCGCTTCTATGCCGACGCCTGTGACTGAGCCCCGCCGCTCACGCTGACGGCACCACCCAGCGTGCAGCGGAGCGCCGCACGCGCGGAGTCTGCGCGGGTTAGGCCGTAGGCCGTTTACTCGAAGCGACGGAACACGATCGTGGCGTTGTGCCCGCCGAAGCCGAACGAGTTCGAGAGGGCGACGCGGACGTCCGCCTCGCGCGACTCGTTCGGGATGTAGTCGAGGTCGCACTCGGGGTCCGGATCCTCGTAGTTGATCGTCGGCGGCAGCACGCCGTTATGCACCGCCAAAATGGAGAACGTCGCCTCGACCGCGCCGGCCGCGCCGAGGCAGTGGCCGGTCGCGCCCTTCGTCGACGAGACGGGCGTGTTGCGGGCGTTCTCTTCGCCGAGTGCGAGCTTGATCACGCGCGTCTCGGCGGAGTCGCCGAGCGGCGTCGAGGTGCCGTGCGCGTTGATGTAGTCGACCTCGCCCGGGTCGACGCCCGCGTCGCCAAGGGCCATTGTCATCGCGCGTGCCGGATTCTCGCCGGAAGGGTCCGGCTCGGTGATGTGCTGCGCGTCCGACGAGAGGCCGTAACCAAGCAGCTCGGCGTAGATCTTCGCGCCCCGCCTCCGCGCGTGCTCGAGCTCCTCCAGCACGACCACCGCGCCGGCCTCACCCATCACGAAGCCGTCACGACCGGCGTCGAACGGCCGCGAGCCCTTCTCGGGTGCGTCGTTCCGTCGAGACAACGCGCGCATCGCGCTGAACCCGGCGATGCCGACCTCCGTGATCGGCGCCTCGGTGCCACCGCAGAGCATCACGTCCGCGCGCCCGAGCCGAATCGAGTCGAGCCCGTCGCCGAGCGCCATGTTCGAGGCCGCGCAGGCGGTGCACTGCGAGCTCAGCGGCCCCTTCGTCCCGAGCTGCATCGAGACCCAGGCGGCGCCCATATTGGGGATGATCTCGGGGATCGAGAATGGGTTGACGCGGTCAGGCCCGCGCTCGAGCAGCTCGTCGTAGCAGTCCTGGAACGCCTTCAGGCCGCCGATCCCGGTCGCCACCGCTGCGCCGACGCGGTCGGCCTCGCTCGCGATCTCGAGCCCCGAGTCCGCCTCGGCCTGCCGCGCGGCCGCGACGATCAGGTGCGCGAAGCGATCCATGCGCCGGGCCTGCTTGCGCTCGATGTACTCGGTCGGGTCGAAGCCCTTCACCTCGCACGCGAAGTGCACGGCGTAGTCACTCGAGTCGAACTGGGTGATCTCCCCGGCTCCCGACCGCCCGTCGACGAGCGCCTGCCAGGTCGACGCGACGTCGTTCCCGAGCGGGGTCAAGGCGCCGAGGCCGGTGACCACGACCCTTCTTCGTCCGTTGAGGCTTCCTCCGTTATCCATCTACATGCCGAGCCCGCCGTCGACGAGCAGCACCTCGCCCGTGATGAACGCGGCCTCGTCGGAGCAGAGGAAGCGTACCGCCCCCGCGATGTCCTCAGGATCGCCGAGCCGGCCGAGCGGGGTGTTCGCGAGCATCGCCTGCTGCGCCTCCTCGGGGAGCACGTCGGTGAGCCGCGTGTTCACATACCCCGGAGCGACGACATTTGCACGCACGCCGCGGCTGCCGAGCTCGCGAGCGAGCGACTTCGTGAAGCCGATGATCCCCGCCTTCGAGGCGCCGTAGTTCGTCTGGCCCCAGTTGCCGTGGATGCCGACGATGCTCGAGACGTTGACGATCGAGCCCGCCCGCTTCTTCATCATCCCGCGGGTCACGGCGCGGCAGGTGTAGAAGACCGACGAGAGGTTCGTCTCGATCACGTCGCGCCAGTCGGCGTCGGGCATGCGTGCGAGCAGCCCGTCGCGCGTCAGGCCCGCGTTGTTCACGAGGATGTCGAGGTCGCCCGCCTCGTCGACCAGTTGTTTGGCCTGCTCGGGATCGGAGACGTCGGCCTCGACTGCGCGGCCGCCCGCCTCCTGCGCGACCGCCTGCGCCTCCTCGGCCCCGGAGCGGTAGCCGACGACCACCTCTGCACCCCCGCGGGCCAGCTCAAGCGCGATCGCCCGTCCGATTCCGCGCGACCCTCCGGTGACGAGCGCCGTCTTGCCTTCCAGCGAGCAGAACTCAGGCAGAGTCGAGCGTCTCCCGCAGCTTCTCGAGCGAGGCCAGGTCGCCCACCGGGATCGCCTTCACGCTCCTGTCGATCCTCTTCAGTAAACCGGTGAGGACGTTGCCCGGGCC
>JBEVNN010000077.1:0-3424 GCA_040508095.1 Gaiellaceae bacterium | reverse complement strand
TCGCCGGCGGCGACGGCAACGACACGCTCGCCGGCGGCAAGGGCGCCGAGACGCTGCTCGGCGGCGCCGGCAACGACACCGTCGACGGCAACGCGGGCAACGACCTGGGCGTGCTGGGCGCCGGTGACGACACCTTCGTCTGGGATCCGGGCGACGGCAGTGACGTCGTCGAGGGCCAGGACGGCCTCGACACGATGCGCTTCAACGGCGCCAACATCGCCGACCAGGTCGACCTCTCGGCCAACGGGAGCCGGCTCAGGTTCTTCCGCAACCCCGGCAACATCACGATGGACACCGCCGGAGTCGAGCGGGTCGACTTCAACGCGCTCGGCGGCGCAGACCTGGTCACCTTCAACGACCTGCGCGGGACCGACGTCAGCGCGCTCAACCTCGAGCTCGCAGGGAGCCTCGGCGGTGCGGCGGGCGATGGCGCGGCCGACCGCGTGGTCGTCAACGGCACCGCCGGCAACGACGCGATCGACGTCAGCGGGGACACGTCGGAAGTGAAGGTGAGCGGTCTCGTCCCGACGGTCGCGATCTTCCACAGCGACGGCGCGAGCGACGAGCTCGACGTCAACGGCCTCGCCGGCACGAACACGGTGACCACCGCCGGCCTGGCCGCCGGTGCGATCAAGCTCCTCGTGGACGGCGCGCTGGTGCCGTAGCGCACCCTCACCAGCAGCGAAAACGCGGGGCCTTCAAGGCCCCGCGTCGCGTTCGGGAATGGAGCTCCGCGGACGGTGTCTGTAGGGACGAAGACACAACGAACCCGAAAGGACGCCACATGCATCAGCTCCGTACATCCAGCGAAACAGCACCGGGCCGGAGCCCTCGGGAGCCGAGCCGAGAGCTCGCACAGCGGGAGACCGGGTCGGTCGAGGTTCGCCTCCTCTGGGACGCCGAGGCCGACCGGGTCGAGATCTCCCTCCACGACTCGGCGACCGACGCGGGCTTTCAGGTCGACGTCGCTCCCGGCGACGCGCTCGACGCCTTCTACCACCCGTACGCCTACGCGCCTGCGCACGCCACCGCGCCCCGCATGGTCGAGGCCGAGGAGGCCCACGATGACTAGCGTCGAGTCCCTACAGACTGCCCTCCGTGTGCTGATCGCCGAGCGGCAGGCGCTGCATCAGCGCGGCGCCGTCCGCGACGAGCTCGAGGCGAACCGGCTGCAGCTGGTCGGCCGCCAGCAGGAGCTCTCCCGCGCGTTGATCGACCGTTACGGCTCTCAGGGCCAGGTACGTTAGGCAGATGGCCGGCGCGGTCGACGTCGCTCGCAACGCGGCCGAGCGCCACTCCTGGCGCGAGGCGTACGACGCCTACACGGGGTCGGATGACTCCGGCCTTACCCCAGACGACCAGGAGCAGTTCGCGGACGCGGCCTGGTGGACCGGGAAAATCGACGAGGCGATCGGCCTGCGCGAGCGGTCGTACGCGGGCTTCTCGGCCGCGGGCGACAGGCTCGGTGCGGCCCGTCTCGCGCTGACGCTCTCGTGGGACCACCTGAACAGGGGCGCCTTCGCCGTCTCGCGAGGATGGTTCGCGAACGCGGAGCGCCTTCTGGAAGGCCAGCCGGAAGCGCGGGAGCACGGCTTTCTGGCCCTCTCCCGCGGAATCACCACCCTGTTCGCGGAGGGCAACATCGACGACGCCCTCCCGGAGCTCGAGCGGGCCCATGAGATCGCCGCTCGGGCAGGCGACCGTGACACGCAGGTCTTGGCGCTCGTCGGCAAGGGCCGGGCGTTCGTGCAGCGGGGCGACGTCGAGCAGGGGCTCGCGATCCTCGACGAGGCCAGCACGTCGGCCGTGTCCGGCGAGCTCCGCCCTTACGCAACCGGGCTCGTCTACTGCGCGACGATCACGTCCTGCCAGCACGTCGGCGACTACCGGCGCGCCGCGGAGTGGACGGAGGCGGCCAGCCGCTGGTGCGAGCAGGAGGACATGAACGGGTTCCCCGGTGCCTGCCGCATTCACCGCGCCGAGATCATGCGCCTGCGCGGCGACTGGCCCGAGGCCGAGAAGACGGCGCTCGCGGCCTGCGAGGAGGTCCACGACTTCGATCGCCTCGTCACCGCGGGCGGCTACTACGAGATCGGCGAGATCCGTCGCCGTCGCGGCGATTTCGCGGCCGCCGAGGAGGCGTTCCGCACCGCGAACGAGCTCGGTCGTTCTCCCCAGCCCGGTTTGGCCCTCCTCCAGCTGGCCCAGGGAAAGGTGGACAGCGCGGTGGCCGGTGTCACGCGCCGTCTCGCGGAGATGGACGAGCCGCTGGAGCGCGTCCGGATGCTGCCCGCACTCGCCGAGATCGCGCTCGCCGCCGCCGACCTGGACACGGCCCGCTCTGCCGCCGCGGAGCTCCAGCAGATCGTCGACTCCTACAAGATCGGCGACCGGCGCGCACCCGCGTTCGACGCCACGGTGAACCTCACGCTCGGGCAAATCGAGCTCGCCGGGCAAGACTGGGACGATGCAAGCCGTGACCTCCGGCGCGCGCGAGACGAGTGGCAGGAGATCGGAGCGCCGTACGAGACCGCCCAGGCGCGGATGCTGCTCGGCATCGCCTTTCGGCACCAGGGCGACGAACACGCCGCGACCCTCGAGCTGCAGGCCGCACAGACCACGTTCGAGCGGCTGGGAGCGAAGCTCGACGAAGAGCGAGCGAAGGAGCTGCTCGGGCGAGTCGACACGCACCGCACGTTCCTCTTCACGGACATCGTCGGCTCGACGAGGCTGCTGGAGAACCTCGGCGACGAGCGCTGGAGCAAGCTGCTCGCGCTGCACGACAAGCTCGTTCGCACGCGGATCGTCGAGAGCGGCGGCGACGTCATCAAGCAGACCGGTGACGGCTTCTTCGCCTCGTTCGACGATCCCGGTGCGGCAATCGACGCCGCCGTGGCCATCCAACGAGCTCTTCAGTCGGAGGTCTTCGCCCCCGAAGTCAGAATCGGCGCGCACGCCGGAACAGCGTTCAAGACGGGCGCGAGCTTCAGCGACTACGGGGGCCAGAGCGTGCACGTCGCTGCCCGGATCGGCGCCGCGGCCGGCGCGGGCGAGGTCCTCGTCAGCCGGGAGACCATCGACGGAATCGAGACGTCGTTCCGGCTCTCGAAGCCTCGCGCCGCCTCCCTCAAGGGCTTCGAACAGCCGGTCGAGGTCGTCTCGGTCGACTGGCGCTAGGGCGACGGCCGGGCGGCGCGCAGCCGCTCGAGGCTCTCGGCCGGCCACAGCGCCTTCGAGTCGTAGTAGACCTCGACGGCCGGCACGTCCTCGGGAAGCGTCACCCACGGGAGCTTCGACTTGGTGAAGATGTGGACGTCAGGCGCGACGCTGGACGGCTCGTCGAGCGTGCCGCCGCGGACGAAGCGCACCTCCGGGCGCCCGTACTCGCTGTAGACCGCCACCTGACAGTCCGGGCAGCGGTGGA
>JBEVNN010000074.1:0-9125 GCA_040508095.1 Gaiellaceae bacterium | reverse complement strand
TCGGCCCCGCCCCTCGCTACGATCGGGCGCGTGCCTGAGCCGCTCGACCTACGCCATCTGGGGCACGAGCGGGTCATCGGCTGCTACCTGCTCGAGACCGACGACGGGCTCGCGCTGCACGACTGCGGGCCCTCGAGCTGCATCCCGGAGCTGAAGGCCCGGCTCGCCGAGCGCGGGCTCGAGCTGCAGGACCTACGGCACTTGCTGCTCTCGCACATCCACCTCGACCACGCGGGCGCCGCGGGCGCGCTCGTGCGCGAGCACCCGCGACTCCAAGTGCATGTCTCCGAAATCGGCGCGCCGCACCTCGTCGACCCCTCACGGCTCGAGCGCAGCGCGCGGCGGCTCTACGGCGACGACTTCGACCGCCTCTGGGGCGAGCTCGCGCCCGTTCCCGAGGAGAACGTCCACGCCGTCGGCGACCGCGTGCTCGGCTTCGACTGCTTCCCGAGCCCCGGCCACGCCTCGCACCACGTCTGCTACGTCGGCTCGGACGGGACGCTCTACGCCGGCGACGCCGCGGGAGTGCGGATCCAGCCGAGTGCGTTCGTCCTCCCGCCCACCCCGCCGCCGGAGGTCGACCTCGAGGCGTGGGAGCGCACGCTCGACGAGATCGAAGCGCGGCGGCCGGAGCGGCTGGCGCTGATCCACTTCGGCGTCGCCGACGACGTCGAGCGGCACCTCGGCGAGCTGCGGCTCCGCCTGCGCGAGTGGGCGGACCGGGTCCGCGACGGGGCGAGCGAGGACGAGTTCGAAGCTGCCGCGGCCGCCGACCTCGGCACCGACCGCGAGGCGTACGAGCAGGCGATGCCGTTCTGGCAGTCGTTCGCCGGCCTGAAGCGCTACTGGGAGAAACGAACTGAGGCCGTCTAGGCTCGGCCCGCTGGCGGAGCGCGAGTTCCGCCTGCTCTTCCTCGGCCGCACCGTCTCATTCGTCGGCAGCTCCTTCGGGATCATCGCGCTCGCCTTCGCCGTGCTCGACCTCACGGGCTCCAAGGCCGACCTCGGCTACGTGCTCGCAGCGCGAACGGTGCCGATGGTCGCGTTCCTGCTCGTCGGCGGGATCTGGGCCGACCGCCTGCCGCGCCACCACGTGATGGTCGTGTCCAACGTGCTCTCCGGTGCGAGCCAGGCGGCGGTGGCGGTGCTGCTCTTCTCCGGCCACGCGCGTGTCTGGCAGCTTGCAGCACTCGCGGCGGTGAACGGGACTAGCAGCGCCTTCTTCTTCCCAGCCTCGAGCGGGATCGTGCCGCAGACAGTTCCCGAGCGATTCCTCCAACAGGCGAACGCGCTTCTGCGCCTGGGCCTCAACGGCTCGGCGATTCTGGGCGGCGCGGTCGCCGGCTTCGTCGTCTACGCAACGAGTCCCGCAACCGGGGTCGCGGTCGACGCGGTCACCTTCTTCGCCGCCGCGGCCCTGTTGGCCGCAATGCGGCTGCCGCGCAGCCTGCACATGGAGTCGTCGAACTTCGTCACCGACCTGAAGCTCGGCTGGCGCGAGTTCACCGGGCGCGCGTGGCTGTGGGCGATCGTGCTCCAGTTCGGGTTCGTCAACGCGGTACAGCAGGGGACGGAAGGGGTGCTCGGGCCGGCGGTCTCCAACGAGCACTACCACGGCGCAGCAGGCTGGGGCCTGATCGGCGCGGCGCAGGCAGTAGGGCTCGTCGGCGGCGGCGTGCTGATGCTGCGCCTGCGCCCGCGGCGGATGCTGCTGGTGGCGACACTCGGGTTCCTCCTGAGTGCGCCGCTCCTGTTCGGCCTCGCGATCCCGCTGCCGCTCATCGCGGTGCTCCTGCTGGGCGTGCTCGCCGGGATCGGCACCGAGACGTTCGGCGTGCTCTGGGACACGACGATGCAGCAGGAGATCCCGCAGGACCGCCTCTCCCGCGTCTACTCCTACGACGCGCTTGGCTCCTTCGCGCTGATCCCACTCGGGCTCGCCGCGGCCGGGCCGATCGCCGAGGCCGTCGGGACCCGCGCGACACTCTTTGCGGGCGGGGTGATCAGCGTGACGGCGACGCTCGCGGTGCTACTCGTGCCCGAGGTGCGCGGCCTCCGACGGCGCGGGACGATCGCCACCCACGAGCCCGCGGTCGAAGCCGCCGTGTGATGCACCTCGCCGAGCCGGGCGGCGGGCGACGCCGAGCCGCAGTACGTGCGGCCGAACTACCTCAGCGGGCGCGAAGACGCGTGAGCGCTACGGGAGGATTCCCGAGACCGCCGTGAACGCGCCGCTGATGTTGCTAGAGAGCATCGTCATCGCACCGATCACCGCGAGGGTGACGAGCGCGAGCACGACGCCGTACTCCGCCATCGTCTGACCGCGCTCCTCGCGGCAGCGGGCGAAGACTTCCGTGACCTTCCGCATGGCGACTCCTTCGGTTTGCGGCCAGAGACGCCCAAGAAATCGGCCGTGGTCACGGCGAGGTTGATCCCTCGTGCGGTTACGCAGGCGGCACGGGAGTGAGGCCGTGGCGGCGCATGACCGCAGCAATCGCCGCGAGATCGGGTGGACCGCCGGCGGTCGCGGCGACGATCTCGGCGACCTCGCGGAAGTAGTCGGGCCCGAGGATGCCGGGCGTCACGATCGCGAGCGCGGTGGCGTCGACGTCGCCGACGTTGTCGAAGCGGTGCACGGCGCCGCGCGGAATGCAGAGCGCGTCCCCGGGGCCGACGTCGGCCGGCGTGCCTTCGATGGTCCACGCCAGGACACCGGCGAGGCCGTAGATCGTCTCCTCGTAGCCGTCGTGGCTGTGCGCCACCGGCACCTTCGCGCCGGCAGGAACGTCGAACTCGAAGACGGCAACCGCGCCGTTCGAATCCCCGCTCTCGACCAGGAACCTGATCGCGAGCTCGCCGATCTTGATCTCCTCACGCATAGCCGTCGTCATGGTGCTCCCTCCTAGTGCGGTCGATGGTAAAGTGACTTGACCTTATATGCCTACACCCACTTCGTCAAGTTCTTTTACTACCTCGCCCGGACCTCCGCTCATCGGCGCGCTCCTGCGCATGCCCTGGGAGGTCGTGCAGCGGCGCATGCTCGCGGCGCTGCACGAGCGCGGCTTCGACGACCTCGACGCCGCGCACCTGAACGTGTTCCAGTACCCCGGGCCCGAGGGTGCAAGGCCGTCCGAGCTGGCGGCGCGGCTGCGAATCAGCAAGCAGGCGCTCAACTACCTGCTCGGCGAGCTCGAGCGACTCGGCTACGTCGAGCGCCGGCCGGACCCGGACGATCTCCGCTCCAAGCGCGTCGCCCTCACCGCACGGGGCAGGTCTGCGGTCGGCGTAATTCGCGAGGCGGTCGGCGAGCTCGAGGCCGAATGGGCGCAGCAGCTGGGCCAGAGCCGGTTCGAGGAGCTCCGAAGCCTGCTCCAGGAGCTCAGCGGGCCGAGCTAGCCGCCTTCTCGTACGCGCGGAGGTAGTCCGCGACCATCCGCTCGGGCGCGAAGCCCTCCTCGGCGTAGCGGCGGCACTCGCGCGGGTCGATCTCGTCGGCGCGCTCGAGGGCGGCGGGCATCTCGCGCCAGTTGTCGACGATCAGGCCGCCGCGGCCGTCCTCCTCGATCACTTCCGGGACCGCGCCGTGCCGCGTCGCAATCACCGGCGTGCCGCACGCCATGGACTCGATCATCACGAGCCCGAACGGCTCTTCCCACTCGATCGGGAAGAGCGTGCAGCGAGCGTTCTGGAGCAGCTCGACCTTCATGCCGTGGTTGACCTCGCCGAGGTACTCGATCCCGTGGCCGAGGTGCGGCTCGATGAACTCCTCGAAGTACGCCTGTTCTCGCGGCTCGCGCGCCTTCCCGGCGAGCTTCAGCGGCAACCCGAGCTCCATCGCGACAGCGACTGCGCGGTGGGCGCCCTTCTCGTGGTTCATCCGGCCGAGGTAGAGCAGGTAATCGCCCTTGTGCGGATGGCACGGGTAGTGCTCGAGGTCGAGCGCGTTCGGGACGTTCGCGACCCAGTTCAGGTCGGGCTTCGGGCGGCGCTGGTTCATCGACAGCGAGATCAGCCCGGTGCCGGGCGCCACACGGCCGATGGCCTCGTAGACCTCGCCCGGCTCGCCGTCGAGGGGGCCGTGCACGGTGTGCACGACCGGCGTCTCGACGAGCTCGCCTAGGACCGCTCCGAGCGGCCCCGTATGGTCGTTGATCACGTCGAACTCGCCCGCCTGTTCGAGCGCGTGGAGCAGGTGGCGGAGGTCGGGCATCGTCCGGCCGATCAGCTCGCTCGGCGCGGTCGGGTACACGGCCTCGAGCTTCGCGTTGGTACGCGAGTCCCCGGAGGCGAAGAGCGTCACCTCGTGACCCTGCGCCGTCAGCCCTTCGGCCAGCAGCCAGACGATCCACTCGATCCCGCCGTAGCCCGTCGGCGGCACAGGGAACCACGGCGGGCTCACAATTCCGATTCTCACAGCGCCACATTCTCACGGCAGACGCCTGGGATGACGATTTCAGACGGACGCACGAGCACAGCTCGTACGTCCTGAGACTGGCATCGCAAGCGACGCCTCACGCGTCGATCCTCACGCTTCGTCAACGGTGACACGCCCGTGTTCGACACGCACGTCCCACGCGCGGTCGAAGGCGCGGATGCCGGTCAGCCGCAACGAGCGGCCGGCCCACGATGGCAGTTCCTCGGGGGCGCGGGTCACGAGCTGGTGGCGGCGCCGGTCGACGTCGAGGCCGAGCAGCACCTGCAGCAGCAGCACCGGCGTCCCGGCAGCCCAGGCCTGCGGGCGCGCAGCCGTGGGGTAGGCGATCGGGAACGGCGTCTCGGCGCGCGGCAGGCCGGCGAAGACCTCGGGCAGCTGATACCCGAAGAACGATGCTGCGCCGAGCATCCGGCGCACGATCCGCTGCGCCTCGGGCCACCGCGCCCTACGCGCGAGCCCGTGCGCGATCAAGGAGTTGTCGTGAGGCCAGACGGTGCCGTTGTGGTACGAGAGCGGGTTGTAGCCCGCGTCGCCGGAGGACATCGTGCGGACGCCCCACCCCGACCACAGCTCCTCGCCCATCAGGTGGTCGACCACGGCGTCGATGCGCGCGGCGGGGACGATCCCGCTCCAGAGCAGGTGGCCGATGTTGGAGCCAAGCGAGTCGACCTGCCGCTTCTCGCCGTCGAGCGCGAGCACGTAGTAGCCGCCGCGCTTGTCGGTCCAGAACGCCTCATCGAACCGTCGCTGCAGCTCGGCCGCCTCATTCTCGAGCTGCTCCGCGAGCGGGCGGTCGCGCCACACCTCGCGCGCGATCTCGGCTGTGCGCAGCTTCGCGTCGTAGACGTAGCCCTGCACCTCGACCGGCGCGATCGGCGTCTTGGCGAGCGAGCCGTCGTGGAAGCGCTGCGAGTCGTGCGAGTCCTTCCAGGACTGGTTCTCGAGCCCGCGCGGAGTGCGCCGCTCGTACTCGACGAAGCCGTCCCCGTCGCGGTCGCCGAACTCGTCGATCCAGCGGAGCGCCGCCAGCGCAGGCTCCCTCAGACCGCGCACGAACGCCGAGTCGTCGGTCCAGCGCCAAACTTCGGAGAGCAGCACGAGGAAGAGGGGCGTGGCGTCGACGGTGCCGTAGTAGGTGCGGAACCACTTCTCCGCGGCCCTTCCCGAGCGCAGCTCGTGGACGATCTTGCCCGGTTCGGCGTCGACGTCCGGGTTGTCGTCCCGAGCCTGCAGCTCGGTCAGCACCTCGAGCGCTGTGCGAGCGAGCTCCGGCCCGAAGAGCAAGGTCTGGAGGCACGTGATCAGCGTGTCCCGCCCGAAGACCGTCATGAACCAGGGCATCCCGGCGGCAGGCATTCGCCCGGTACGGCCGGTGCCGCGCATCCGCAGCGAGGCGAGGTCGGAGACCGACCGGAAGAACGCGCGGTCGATCCAGTCCCACTCGGCGCGGATCTGCGGCACGCGCAGCTGCCAGGCCGCGAGGGACTCGCGGACGCGCGTCTGCTCCTCGCCGAAGCGCCGCTCGGCCATGCGCGGCGTCACCGAGTCGCCGTCGATCGACGCGAGCATGTCAAGTCGCAGCTCCCAGCTCTCGCGGGGGCCTAGCTCGAGCCGGTAGGCGACCCTGCGATCCCCGATCTCGCCGCGCTCCGACAGGATCACCTGCGTGCGCGCGGTGCCGGCCCCGTTCGCCTCTTCGAGGACGAACTGATTGGTCTCGCCTTCGTAGCGGCACGACGCGGGGCCGGGCAGGGGTGGGGCGCGCTGGGGGTCGCCGAGCGCGAAGTCGTGCTCCTTGACCGAAAGGATGTCCGCGAAGTCCGTCCCGACGTCAAGCGCAAGCTCGAACTCGATCGGCTCCATCGACTGGTTCTGGACCGTCACGCGGTCCTGCATCCCGTCGCCGACGAAGCGGTGCCGCACGATCGAGAGCGAGTCCTGCGGCAGCCCGCCCACAACCGGGTTGCGCAGGAAGAACGCCGCCGAGAAGTATTCGACCTTGCCGGACGAGAGCAGCAGCGGCGTGGCGCCGTTGACGGTCAGACAGAGTCGCGAGAGGAAGCGCGTGTCCTCGGCGAACAGACCCTGCGTTTCACCGGTGATGTCGCCGCGTTCGTCGCAGATGCAGAAGGTCGAGCCTTCGAGGATGGTGAGCGGCATCAGGTGGTTCGGACGATCTTCACCGGGGTCGACTGAGCAAGGGCCTTGACCACCAGTTCGTCGATGTTCACGTGCGGCGGCCGGGTCAGCACGAACACGACGCAGTCGGCGACGTCCTCAGGACGGACGGGCTCGACGTTCGCGTAGACCGCCGCCGCCTTCTCCTCGTCGCCACGGAACCGCACGCGCGAGAAGTTCGACTCGACGAGACCAGGGTCGACGGTGGTGAGGTGGATCGGCCGGCCGAGCAGGTCCTCGCGCAGCGCGTAGGTGAAGCCGCGGACGGCGAACTTCGACGCGACGTAGACGGCCGCGTTCTCGTACGCCTGCCGGCCGGCGATCGAGCCCATGTTCACGATGTGGCCGCCGTCGCGGATGTGCGGCAGGCAGAGGCGCGTCATCCTCAGTAGGCCGTGGACATTCGTTTCGAGGACGGTCTCCTCGTCCTCCTCGCTGCTGTTGTCGAACGGTTCGCGGCCGAGGCCCAGGCCCGCGTTGTTGACGAGGATGTCGAGCCCGCCGAGCTCGCGGACGGCCTCGTCGACGAAGCGCTCGGAGCTCGACGGCTCGGTGACGTCGAGCTCGAGCTGAATCTCGGTCTCGAGCCGGTCGACGCGGCGCGCGCCGCCCGCGACGCGGGCGCCCTCGGCGGCAAGCGCGCGTGCGATCGCGGCCCCGATCCCACTCGAGGCACCCGTGACGATCGCTGTCCTGCCCTCGAGCCCTGCCAAGGGGCGGAGCTTAGCGCCGGATCAGAGGAAGGCCACCCTCGGCCACCTGCGCGGGCACGTGCTCGACCTGCAGCGTCGAGTGAGCGAGGTCGAAGCGGTCGCGCAACAGGTTCGCAAGCTCGAGCCTGATCGCGTGGCAGTCGGCGCCCTGGTCGACGAGGACGTGCGCCGAGACGGACGGAAAACCGCTGCTGACCGTCCAGACATGGAGGTCGTGGACGTCAGCCACGTGGGGAACGGCGAGCATGGCGTCGGCGATCTCGCGCGGCTCCTCCGGGGCGAGCTCGAGCAGGATCCGCGACGAGTCCAGTAGGAGCGAGGCAGCCGACCAGAAGATGAGGCCGGCGACGACCAGGCTCGCGACTGGGTCGGCCCGGTTCCAGCCGGTCGCGAGGACGATCGCGCCTGCCGCGGCAGTCCCAACGAACGCCGCGAGGTCGGTCGTGATGTGCAGGAACGCGCCGCGGACGTTCAGGCTGTCGCGGCTCGGCCGGTGGAGGAGCGCGGCCGCCACGAGGTTGACGGCGATGCCCGCGAGCGCGACGACGAGCACGATCCCGCCCCGCACGTCCGGCGGGTCGATCAGGCGCCGGATCGCCGTGTAGACGATCACGACGCCGACGGCCACCAGCGTCATCCCGTTCACGTGCGCGGCGAGGATTTCCAGTCGGCGGAAGCCGAACGTCCAGCGCCCGCGAGCGGGTCGGTGGGCGACGGTCGCGGCCCCGAGCGCGAGCGCCAGCGCCGCCGCGTCGGTGAGCATGTGCCCCGCGTCCGCGAGCAGCGCCAGCGAGCCGGCGACGATCCCGAACGCGATCTCGCCGGCCATCAGCCCGAGGATCAGTCCGAGCGCGATCGCAAGCGGACGGCGAGCCGAGGTGTGGGCGTGCTCGTGGCTCATGCCTTCATTGTCGCCAACGGAACTGGTGCGAGCTCCGTCACGGTGTCTGACACTCGACGGCGCAAGCACCAGCCCCTGATTTGCAGGGAACGTGACACCTTCGTGATCAATTCGTCACGCTTTCGCGTGCGTGTCTGACACCGGGTTAGGCGCCCCTGGCCGCCGCGATGCGTTCCCCCGGGGTCGGATGCGTGAAGAGCAGCACGTACAGCAGGCGCGGCGGGTCGAGGTCGGCGAGGTTTGCCAGCGCCATCCGCCGGTGCATGCCTTCCAGGGCGGCGCCGTCGTGCGTCAGCTCGAGCGCGAAGCGGTCGGCCTGGCGCTCCCAGCGGCGCGAGAGCCACGTCTCGAAGGGCAGGGCCGCGATCTCCAGCACCCAGAGCACGAGCATCACGAGCGGGACCGCGCGCGGGTCGCCCATGCCGGTCGCCCCGGCCGCTGACACCAGGCCGTCCCACTCGAAGACGAGCCACAACACGAGGACCCCGGCGGCCGCTCCCAGCATCGCCAGCCCCGTCCCCTGAGCGACGTGCCCGAACCGGCGGTGGCCGAGCTCGTGCGCCACCACCCCCCGCAGCTCGCCGCGCGGCGCGTCCTCCAGCAGCGTGTCGAAGAGGACGAGCCGCCGAGTCGGCCCGAGGCCGGAGACGTATGCGTTGTGCTTCGTCGTGCGTCGGCTCGCGTCCGTCACGAGCATCGTCCGCACCGGCACGCGAGCGCGCTCCGAGAGCTCCCGCAGCTCCCGTGCGAGCTCCTCGTCGGGAAGCGGCCAGAAGCGGTTGAAGAGCCGTTCGAAGAGCAGCGGCGCGAGCAGTGTCAGCACGAGCGTCAAGACCGCAGCCCCGGGAGCGGCAACCGCCGGCCACCACGTGGGCCAGGTCCGCGCCGTCCACACCAG
>JBEVNN010000073.1:0-3042 GCA_040508095.1 Gaiellaceae bacterium | reverse complement strand
CGGAAGTCCGGCCTGCAGCAGCAGCTGCAGTCGCTCGACCAGCAGACACAGCAGCTCCAGCAGCAGCAGGAGAAGCTCGTCGCGAGCGAGAAGGCGCTCTCGGCGAAGGTCGAGGCCTTCCGCACGCAGAAGGAGACGATCAAGGCGCAGTACTCGGCGGCCGAGGCGCAGGTTCGGATCGGTGAGGCAGCGACCGGGATCGGCGAGCAGATGGCCGACACGGGCCTTGCGATCCAGCGCGCGAAGGACAAGACCGAGCAGATGACGGCGCGCGCGTCCGCGATCGACGAGCTGACGACGTCCGGCGCGCTCGAGGACTTCACCACCGACCAGACGCAGCTCGACCGCGAGCTGAGCGCGATCGCGTCGAAGTCGCAGGTCGACAGCGAGCTCGAGCAGATGAAGTCCGAGCTCGGCAAGGGCGACGAGAAGAAGGAGCTGCAGCCGTGATCGTGCGGGTCATGGGCGAGGGGCAGTTCCAGGTCGACGACGAAGTCGCGAAGGGGCTGAACGAGCTCGACGAGCAGGCCGCCGAGGCGCTGGAGGCCGGCGACGCGGAGCGGCTCACGGAGCTCCTGCACCGGATGGCCGACGCGGTGCGGTTGAACGGCGCCCGCTTGCCCGACGACGACCTCTCACCGTCGGAGGCAATCGTGCCGCCGGACGACCTGTCGCTCGACGAAGCGCGCGAGCTGTTCGAAGGCGAGGGCCTGATCCCAGACCTGCCAGGCGTGTAGCAGGCCCGCCCTGGCCGCCCGCGCCGCTTAGGTGTTCACGCGCGCGCGACCCCACCCTTGGGTGGGGATGTGAGGTCCACCCGCCGCCCGCCGCGAGCGTATCGCGGCACTGCGCGCGTGTCTGTCACGCGCGCGTCACGACTGCGTGACGATCTCTCCTCGCCCACAGCGGGCGCGACGACACCTGGCTAGAGCGGCGCGTCGAAGATCCCGAACCACCGCGAGAGGTCCTGCTCGATCGGCAGCTCCTCTTCGAGCTTCGCCTTCAGCTCCAGCTCCTCCGCGTTGTCTCGCTCCTTGCCTTCGCCCTTCGGCACGAACGGCCAGAAGGCCCCGCGCTTGAACCCGTAGATCCAGTAGATGCGCTTCTCGTCGAAGCCGCGGTTCTCGAAGGGGAAGACCGCAGCAAGCAGCTGTCCGCCGAACCCACGCGCCGCCAGCTCCGAAGCGACGAGGTGCACGCTGGTCACGAGATCCTCGAAGTCTCCGTCGCGCACGATCAGCCACTCGAAGCCCAGCTCGTCGGTGCGCCGCTCGACCTTCGACCCCGACTCGGCGGCGACGGAGTCGAGCAGCTCCCGCAGCTCGTTCTCGGTCCGCACGAAGTCGCCCGCGGAGAGCGCCTTGAAACAGACGCCGGCCGATCCGGCCGACTTCAGGCCGAGCTCGGTCTCGAGCGTGATCCGTGCGGTCGAGATCGCGAACAGCCGCTCGCCGGCGGCGTCCTTGAGCTTCTTCCGCCCGAGGAGGACGTCGCGCAGGCCCAAGCGCTACGAGACCGGGCGGCCCATCTGGCGAGCGATCTCCGCCAGGGCCTCCAGCCGCTTCTCGAGCGGCGGATGCGTCATGAAGAGCCCCCCTGCCCGCGACTTCCAGTTGGTCGGGACGATGAAGAACGCATTCATCCCCTCGACCTGGCGCAGGTCCTGCTGCGGGATCTGCGTGATACCGCTCGCGATCTTCTGCAGCGCGCTCATCAGGTACTCGGGCGCGCCGGTGATCAGCGCCGAGCCGCGATCGGCCGCGAACTCACGGTAGCGCGAGAGCGCGAGGATCAGGATCTGGCTGAGGAAGTAGGTCACGATCGAGACCAGCAGCACGATCAACCAGACCGGCACCGAGTTGTTGTTGTCCCGGTTGCCCCCACCGAAGCCGCCGAACATGCCGCCGTAGAACCCGAAGCGGGTCAGCAGCGCCGCAACCGTCGCGAAGAAGCCGGCGACCGTCATCACGAGCACGTCCCGGTTGGCGATGTGCGAGAGCTCGTGCGCGAGCACTCCCTCGACCTCGCGTGGCTCGAGCCGGTTCCAGAGCCCGCTCGTCACGGCGACCGCGGCGTGCTTCTTGTTGCGCCCGGTCGCGAACGCGTTCGGCACGTCGCTCTCGATCACGGCGACGCGCGGCTTGGGCAGATCGGCCATACCACACAGCCGCTCGACCATCTCGTGCAGCTGCGGCGCCTCGTCGGGGCTCACGACCTTCGCGCCGGAGGCCGCCAGCGCGATCTTGTCCGAGGTGAAGTACTGGAGGAAGGCGACCCCGCCGACGATGATGATCATCAGGATCAGCCCTGCGTTCAGCAGGTAGAAGAGCGCCACCGCGAACAGGACGTACAGCAGTCCCAGCAGCGAGGTCGTGAACAGCATCCGGAACGACAGGCCCGCGTCGCGTCCGTAAGCCTTGCGTTTCATCGAGAATCGGCCTCCTTGAAGGCGAGAAGTTTCCTCTCGATTGTAGCCCTGGGCCTCGCGCTCACCGCCGCAACCGTTCCTGCCGCCGCCGCTCCGTCGGAGCGCGTGGCAGTGGTGGTTCTCCCTCCATCCTCAGCCGTCTTCCGCTCACCCGAGGCCGCGCACGGCCTGCTCGTCGTGGGCGAGGGAGCAACCGTGAGCCGGCAGGGCGCCCTGGCCTCGCTGCTGAGGGGCGAGATGGGCAACGCGATCGTGAACGGCGGCCTGCCCGGCGGCGAACAGCTGATCTCGCTTTCGCGCCGCCCCGCGCGGACGACGTTCTTCGTCGCCCTCCCACCCGCCGGCCGCCACCACAACGTCGATCGCTATCCGATCGCCGTGCGGGGCCCCGGCTACTCGGGGCTGCTGACCGACACGGCCACTCGCCTCCCGGGGCTGATCTCGATCGCCAACGTCGCGCACTCGGTGCGCGCACTCCAGCGCGGAGAGCGGCCGCGTATCCGCTCCCGGGACGAGCAGGACCCGCTGGGACGGCTCGCGCGCTTCGACCGGCGCCTCGACCAGGCGCACGACTCACGGCTCGGCGCGACGATCGTGCTCGTCGTCCTGATGCT
>JBEVNN010000051.1:0-3232 GCA_040508095.1 Gaiellaceae bacterium | reverse complement strand
CGTTGAAGTTGACGACCCGCGCGTCGCTCGTCGAGGCGCCGCCGCCCGCGACGAGCATCTTCCCGATGTCGAAGATCGCGTGGCCGCCGTAGTCGCGGTTGATCGAGTCGCGTTGACCAAACGTCTGCCAGGCGCCGGTGCCGCTCGTGTCGAGCGCGCGCAGCGTCTGGTCAGGGCCGGAGTAGAACGCCTTGCCGTTCGGCGCGACGTCGATCCACGGGTACAGCGGCAAGCTGAGCGATGCGCCGGTAAGCGGACGAAGGCTGCCCGCCGTCGTGCGAACCTCGGGGATGTTGACGCGGCCCGACGTGATGAGCATCTCGCCGTTGCTCAGCGGCGTGACGGTCGGATACCAGCGTCCACCCAGCATGTTGGGACCGAGGCTCCACAGGTTCGTGACTGGATCGAAGATGTGCGTCTGGACGATGCCGTTGAGCTGCTGGTCCAGGTTCCCGCCGGCCATGAACATGCGGCCGTCGGGCAAGTGCGCAAGGCCGCTGCAGAAGATGTTGAAGCCGTCGTTCAGGTCGACCTGGGTCTGCGTTCCCGTCGCCGGGTCCCACACCGTCGCGCGCGTGTGGTCCTGGTTGGGGTACGTCTCGGTCGCGTGGTCGCCGATCGAGTCGTAGGCCAGGACCTTGCCGTTGGGCAGGAGCGCGACATGCATGGGGACGACAGGCCAGTTCACGACCGAACCCCATTCGCCCACGTCCTGCGGCGCGCCCGCGGCTACAACGGCTGCCCTCGTTGCGGCGCCTCTCGTGACGGCGCGCGTATGGGCGTCCAGCGCCCGCTCCTGCGTGGGCGTGAGCGTGACCGCATCCTCGGCCGCGTGGCCGGCGGCGGTATCGACGCCGTCGTGTGCTCCCGCGCCCGGCGCGACGAGCGCAATCACTGCAGCGAACGCGGCGAACGTCACGCCAAATCGGTACGCCAAAACCTGCCTTCCCTTCCGCAGAATCGTCTGGAGGGTAGGCCGCTCGTGCGGACGTAGCCACTGGCCTAAGGTCGAGTATCGGCTAGACGTTGAAGCGGACGGTCAGTACGTCGCCGTCCCTGACCTCGTACGTCTTGCCCTCGAGGCGCTGCAACCCGCGTCGCGCCGCCTCGGCGTAGCCGCCGCTGTCGACCAGGTCGCCCCAGCGCACCACCTCGCAGCGGATAAAGCCGCGCGCGATGTCGGTGTGGATCGTGCCAGCAGCCTCCAGCGCCGTCTGGCCGCCGCGCAGCGTCCAGCCGCGCGCCTCCTTCTCGCCCGCGGTGAAGAACGTGATCAGCCCGAGCGCCTCGAACAGGCGGCGCACGACCTGGTCGAGCGCCGGCGGCCCGTCGCGGAACGCAGCCGCCTCCTCCTCGGGCAGGTCGGTCAGCTCCGCCTCGAGCTTCAGGTCGATGCCTTGCGGCCCGTTCACGACCGGCACGACCGGCTTCGTCGTCAGCGGCTCGAGCTCGGACGGCAGCTCGCCCTCCCACTCGCGCAGCGACCGTCCTGCGTCCAAGTGCGTGAGCACCTGCTCGAGCTGGGTGACCTCGGCCCGCAGCCTGGCGTCTCCAGACTTCGCCTGCTTCGCCACCCGCTCGAGGCGCCGCTCGACGTGGTCGCGGTCCGCCACGAGCAGCTCGAGCTCCAGCCGCTCGAGGTCGCCCTCCGGATCCGCGCCCACCGAGAATCCGTCCACCACCGCGACCAGCGCATCAACCCGGCGCAGGTTCCCGAGCAACTGCGGCCCGGTCCCCGGCACGTCGACGACGCGCGCCGCGGCGGGAGTCGACTTCGCCGCCGACACGACCCGCGCGATCTGGCCGAGCCGCTCGTCCGCGATCGGCGCCATCCCGACGTGCTCCTTGCCGAAGTCCGGCCCGACCCCCGCCCGAGTCAGAACGTTGAACAGCGTCGTCTTGCCCGCGGCCGGCAGGCCCACGATTCCCGTTTCTAGCATGGCCTGAGGACTAGTCTTGCGGGAGTTGCTTCTGCAGCGAGGCGAGAGCGCGATGCTGGAGCGACTTGACGGCGCCCTCCGACTTGCCGAGCACGGTGCCCGCCTCGCCGTTCGAGAAGTTGAACAGGAACTTCAGCATCAACACCTGCTGCTGCTCCAGCGAGAGGTTCTCGATCAGCTCGAGCATGCTGCGCCGGCCGATCGACTGCAACGCGGCGTCCTCCGCCGAGGACTCCTGAGCGCCCTCGGGCTCGGGCACCTCCTCCTCCGGCTGCCAGCGCCGCGACGCGCGGAAGTGGTCCATCGCGAGGTTGTGCGCGATCCGGAAGAGCCACGCCGAGAACGGCGCCGAGCGCCAACGGAAGCGCCCGATTGCCTCGAGCATCTTCAGGAAGGTCTGCGTCGTCAGGTCCTCGGCGTCGTGCCGATTGCCGACGCTCATGTGCAGGTAGCTGTAGATCCGGTCGAAATGGAGCAGGTAGAGCGCCTCGAGCGCCTCGCGATCGCCGCGCTGGGCAAGCTCGACGAGACGCTTCAGATCCTCCGTGCTGCTCCGTGCCGGGGCACTCGAGCTCACTGGTTGACCTTGCCCCGCGCGCTCAGACGTCTAACGCGGGGATTGTTCAGGGTCCGCTGAACCCGACGCGGCCTTCACGCGAAAACCGCTTGACATAGACGACGCGCTGCAGTGAGACGGTGTAGCGGCCGTCTTCCGCCTCGAGCGCGAACGCGCCGTTTCGTTCGTCCCCGAGGACGCGCTCCAGCTCGTCGGCCGTCTTCAGATCGACCAGGGCGCCCATGATCTGCCCCCCGTCGAACCCGAGCTCGATGCGGACGCGCTCCTCAGCCAACGCTGACGATCTCCGCGAGGACGCCGTGGACGGCGTCTGGATGGACGAACGCGACCTGAAGGCCGAAGAGCCCCCGGCGCGGGCGCGCGTCGATCAGCTCGGCCCCTTCGGCCGCGAGCTCGTCGAGAGCGGCGCCGACGTCGTCGACCTCGAATGCGACGTGATGCATCCCGGGGCCCCGCTTCGAGAGGAACTTGCCGACCGGCGTGTCCTCGCCGAGTGCAGCCAGCAGCTCAACCCGGTCCGCACCGATGCGCAGTGACGCCGCCTCGACGCCCTGCTCCTCGAGCGTCTCGCGCTGCTCGAGCTCGGCCCCGAAGAGCCGGTCGTACGTGGACAGCGCCGTATCGAGATCGTCGACGGCGACGCCCAGGTGATGAATGCCATGCGGCTCCACGCCGCCGCGATGCTACTAGTCGGCGGCGACCACGCGGACGGTGC
>JBEVNN010000036.1:0-8812 GCA_040508095.1 Gaiellaceae bacterium | reverse complement strand
GCCTCGCCCTCCCCGATCAGTGGCAGCGCGAGGTGCGCAAGCGGCGCGAGATCGCCGCTGGCGCCGACCGAGCCCCGGCTCGGCACGCGTGGGAGGACGCCGCGGTTGAGGCACTCGACGAGCAGCTCGACAGTCTGGATCCGCGCTCCCGAGTACCCCTTTGCAAGCGCGTTTGCCCGAAGCAGCATCGCTGCACGAACGATCTCGTCCGGGTAGGGCTCGCCGACCCCGCAGGCGTGGCTCCGCAGCAGCCGGAGCTGCAGCTCCTCGGTCAGCTCCTCGGGAATCGAGCGCGAGACGAAGCGGCCGAAGCCGGTGTTGACGCCGTACGTGTGCTCTTCGCGGCCGTGCGCGGCGTGCTCGACGATCTCGCGCGCAGCGGCCATTCGCTCCCGCGCCGAGTCGGCGAGGCTGACCGTCCGGCCGCCGAGCGCGACCTCCCAGACGTCGTCCAGAACGAGATCGTCGCCCGTCAGCGCCTTCCTCTCGATCACGCGGCGAGTCTATCCCGCACCTGCGGTGGTTCCCGGCGGCGCGAGCGCTCCTCACTACGGTTCGCCCGGCCTCCTCCCCGAGGCGAGCGTATCGGTGAAGTCCGCGCGCGTCTGTGCCGGATTCGTGACGAAATCGTGACGCCCGCCCCGCCGTTCGCCGACCTTCAGTCCAGGAGCCGCAGCTCGAGCACGCGCGAGGCGTCGAAGCCGTCGATGCGCAACGCCGCACCTGCCGCGGCGGCGGCAGCGCCCGCCGGCATCAGTCCGACAAGCTCGGACCCGACCACCTCCGCCCCGCGTGCCGCAGCCTCCGTCTCGACACGCGCAACGATGTCGTGCAGCGCCGCGGCCTTCCAGTCCTCGACGTTCATGCTCACCTGCACGAGCCCGGCCGACGGGAGGTCGAGCCCGAGCGCCCGCACGCCCACAAAGCCGCCGCCTCGCTCGCGCACCAGAGCAGCGATCTCCCTCGCCGCCTCGAGCGTGCCGCGCAGGTTGACGTTGAACGCGATCAGGGGCCGGCGCACCCCGACCAGCACGCCGCCCGCGGACTCCGACAGCCGCCGGGGCCCGAACTCCGGCGCGAGCTCCCCGGCGTCGACGCGTCGCTGCAGCTCGTCGGGACCGCCACTACGGAAGAACGCCGGACGGCGGCCCTCGCCGAGGTCGCCGTACAGGAACACGGGCAGCGAGAGCTCCTCACCGACCCGCCGCGCCAGGTCAAGCCCCGCCCCGCGCGCCGCCTCCGCGTCCGCGGGGTCGAGCGGCACGACGGGCACGACGTCCGCTGCGCCGATGCGCGGGTGTGCCCCCTCGTGCCGCCGCAGGTCGATGAGCTCCGCGGCGCAGGCGATCCCCGCGAGCAGCGCCTCGACGAGCTCCTCGGCCGACCCGACCAGGGTGAAGACCGAGCGGTTGTGATCCGTGTCCGCGTGGACGTCGAGCAACCGGGCATGGGACCCGAGGGCGTCGGCGAGCGCGTCGATGGTCGTACGGTCTCGCCCCTCCGAGAAGTTCGGGACGGACTCGAGCGGCCGCAGCACGCGCGTAGTCTAGGAACGTGAAGGCGTACTACGACCGCCGTGCGCCGGAGTACGACGACTGGTGGCGTGGCTCCGGTCTCTTCGCCGATCGCGACCGTCCCGCCTGGAACGAGGAGGTCGAGGCGCTCTGCAGCGCGATCGCATCACTCGAGCCCGCGCGCACGCTCGACGTCGCCTGCGGAACCGGGTTCCTCACCCGCCACCTGCGCGGCGAGGTCGTCGGCCTCGACCAGAGCGAAAGCATGCTCGAGGTGGCGCGCCGCCAGGCACCGAGCGCCACCTTCGTCCGTGGAGACGCGCTGTCGCTCCCGTTCGACGACGGAGCCTTCGAGCGCGTCTTCACCGGCCACTTCTACGGTCACCTCGAGCCGGAGCAGCGCGAGCGCTTCGTCGCCGAGGCACGCCGCCTGGCGCCCGAACTGGTCGTCGTCGACTCCGCCCTGCGTGAGGACGTCGAGCCCGAGGAACAGCAGGAGCGCGTCCTCAAGGACGGCTCGCGCTGGGAGGTCTACAAGCGCTATTTCGAGCCGGATGCGCTCGCCCGCGAGCTCGGCTCCGGCCGGACGCTGTTCGCGGGCCGCTGGTTCGTCGCCGTCCGCTCTTGACGCGGCGGCACTCGCGCTACCGCTCCATCGCCTCCCTCCAGCGCGATCAGCGCGTCTGCCGCGCATGCGCCGAGGCCGGCTACCCGCTCGAGTCGCTCTCGATCGTCCAGCCGTATGAGGGTCAGCGCGCCTACATGTTCGGCCAGGCGCCGGGCGCGGTCGAGGGCGAGCAGCGTCGGCCGTGGCGCGGCAGAGCCGGCCGAACGCTGCGACGCTGGCTCGAGCTCGACGAGGACGACTTCTACGCGACCTTCTACTGCGCCTCGGTGACGCGCTGCTATCCGGGCAAGGCGCCGACCGGCCGCGGTGATCGCACCCCGACGCCGCGTGAGCAGGAGCTCTGCGAGTTCTGGCGCACGTGGGAGCTCGAGCTCATCCGGCCGCGCCTGATCGTCCCCGTCGGCGGGCTGGCCGTTCGGCGGCTTCTTGGGCTGAAGAGCGTGACCGAGTGCGTCGGTCAGCATTTCGAGCACGACGGTGTGACGGCGATCCCACTCCCCCACCCGTCCGGTGCCAGCAGTTGGCTCAACGACCCGGCGAACCGCGCCCGGGTCACCGAGGCCGCCGAGCTGATCCGGGCCGAGCTTCTCCGGCTCGACCTCGAGCGTGGCGGCGAGACAAAGGCCCGGCGCTAGATTTCGAGGGTGCAGGAGACACCCCGCTATCGCAACACGTTCGCGCGGTTGCTGGGGTTCCTTCGGCCCTACAAGGTCTCGCTGATCGTCTCGATCGTGCTGGCCGCGGGGTCGCAGGGTGCCGCAATCGCGCTCATCTGGCTGACGAAGAACGTCATCGACGACGCGCTCGCCCAGCGTGACCGCGAGAAGCTCTGGCTCTACGTCGGCGCGGTCGTCGCCTGCGGGATTCTGCGTGCCTCGCTGATGGCGGCCCGCCGCCTGATCTCCGGCCGCCAGGCGCTCGCGGTCGAGATGGATATGCGGCAGGGACTCTTCGCGCACCTCGTCCGGCTGTCGTTCGGCTTCTACGACCGCCACCAGACCGGACAGCTGATGTCGCGCGCGACCGTCGACCTCCAGGGCGTCCGGTTCTTCCTCGGCTACGGCCTGATCTTCCTCTTCCAGAACGTGATCACCGTCGTGTCGGTGACGGTCGTGCTGCTCGTATTCGAGTGGAAGCTCGCACTGATCGCGCTGGCGATCACGCCGGTGCTCGTCGTTCTCGCCTACCGCTACAGCCACATCGCCCACCCGACCCTGCGCGAGGTGCAGCAGAAGCTGGCCGATGTCGCGACGGTCGCGGAGGAGAACATCGTCGGCGTCCATGTGGTGAAGTCGTTTGCGCAGGAGCCGCAGGAGTCGGCGAAGTTCCATGCGCGGTCGGAGGCGGTCTTCCGGGAGACCGTGAAGGCGAACCGGCAGCGCGCAACGTACGTGCCGTTCATCTCCTGGGTGCCGCTGTTGGCACAGGCCGCCGTCCTCCTCGTCGGGGCCCGGATGGTGACGAGCGGTGAGCTCACGGTGGGCGGCTTCGTAGCCTTCAACCTCTACCTCGGCATGCTCGTGATGCCGCTGCGCTCGCTCGGAATGTGGATCGGGCAAGCTCAGCGCGCGACCGCTTCGGGCGAACGGATCTTCCAGATCATGGACGAGCCGCCCGAGATCGCCGAGCGACCAGGCGCGGCGGCGCTGCCGGATGGGCCAGGCGAGGTGCGCTTCGAGAACGTTCGCTTCGAGTACCTCGAGGGGCGGCCGGTGCTCGAGGACGTCGACCTCGAGATCGCGCCCGGCCGCACGATCGCGCTGATCGGCCAGACCGGCTCCGGCAAGACGACCCTCACGTCGCTCGTGCCGCGCTTCTACGACGTCACCGGCGGCCGCGTGTTGCTCGACGGAGTGGACGTGCGCGAGGTCACGCTGCGGTCGCTGCGGCACGCGGTCGGCGTGATCCCGCAGGACCCGTTCCTCTTCTCGGCGAGCGTGCGCGAGAACATCACCTTCGGCGCGCCCTACCTCGGCGACGACGAGGTCGAGCGGATCGCGCGGCTCGCACAGGCCCACGAGTTCGTCGCCGAGCTACCGGACGGCTACGACACGGTGATCGGGGAGCGCGGGATCACGCTCTCCGGAGGGCAGCGGCAGCGGCTCGCAATCGCGCGGGCGCTCGCGGTCGACCCGCGGGTCTTGATCCTCGACGACGCGACCGCTTCCGTGGACGCGACCACGGAGGCGAAGATCCGAGTCGGCCTGCGCGAGGCGATGCGCGACCGGACGACGCTGATCATCGCGCACAGGCTCTCGACCATCGCCCTCGCCGACGAGATCGTCGTGCTCGACGAGGGCCGCATCTGCGCCCGCGGCACGCACGACGAGCTGCTCGGGACGAGCGCCGTGTACCGCGACATCTACGAGCACGGCCTGCTCGAGCGGCAGTTCGCCGACGCGGTCGAGGCGCGAGTCGGCGAAGAGGAGCTGGGCGAGGAAGCGCTGGAGGCGGCGTCGTGAGCCGCGGCCTCGGTCTGTGGGCAAACCGGCACGGTGTCGGCGCACTCGGGACACAGACACGTACGCCGAGCCTGGGTATCGTCGCCACCGAGGGCGGCGGGTTCAACCCCACCCTCTTAATGGGTGGGGGTGCGGGGGTACCGCCTCACGGCGAGCGTGGTGGGAGGCCGGCATGAGGGTCTGGCAGTCCGGCGGGCACCTGATGCGCGAGCGCGGCGCGCAGGTCGAGGACTGGTCCTGGCAGCGCACCCGACGGCGGCTCGGGATGCTGGTACGGCTCACGCGCCCGTACAAGACGCGCACCCTCCTCTCGGTCGTGGCGCTCCTAATCGCCACTGCCACGGCGCTGGCGCCGCCGTACCTGTCCAAGTACGCCGTGGACGAAGGGATCGCGCAGGACGACCTGACGAAGCTCTGGTGGATCGTCGGCGCCTTCCTCGTCGCCGGCCTTCTCAACTGGGGGATGAGCTACGCGCAGACGTACCTCACCGGCTGGGTCGGCGAGCGGATCCTGGCCGACCTGCGGAACCGGCTCTTCGACCACCTCCAGCGCCTCTCGCTCGGTTTCTACGAGCGCAACCGCGCGGGCGTGATCATCAGCCGCCTCACCAACGACGTCGAGGCGATCGACCAGCTCGTCACCGACGGCGTCACCAGCCTCGTCCAGAACACGCTGACGCTGATCGGGACGGCGATCCTGCTCTTCATCCTCGACTGGCGGCTCGCGCTAGCGACGCTCGTCGTGATCCCGTTCATGAGCGTCGCGACGGCGATCTTCCGCACCCGTTCGGCGCGCGCGTACTCGCAGGTGCGGGAGCGGCTCGGTCTCGTCACGGCGACGCTCGCCGAGGACATCGCGGGCATGCGCCAGATCCAGGCGTTCACGCGCGAGGAGACGAACATCCGCAACTTCGGCGCGGTTACGGCGCGCTACCGCGAGTCGAACATGCAGACGGTCATCCTGAACGGCATCTACTTCCCGTTCGTCGATCTGCTCTCGACGGTCGCGCTGTCCGTCGTGCTCGGCTTCGGTGGCTACCTCTACTTCCACGATGAGATCACGCTCGGGACGCTGTTCGCCTTCATGCTCTATGTGCAGAACTTCTTCGACCCGGTGCAGCAGCTCTCCCAGCTCTATGGGACGTTCCTCTCGGCCACCGCGGCGCTGGACAAGATCGTCGACGTGCTCGACAAGGAGCCCGAGGTGGTCGACTTGCCGGACGCCGGCTCGCTGCCGCACGTCGAGGGCCGCGTCCGCTTCGACGATGTGCGCTTCGGCTACGGCGACGGGCCCGAGGTCTTACACGGGCTCGACCTCGACGTTCCCGCAGGCACCACCGTCGCGCTCGTCGGGCACACGGGGGCCGGCAAGTCGACGATCGCCAAGCTGCTGGCGCGCTTCTACGACCCTCGCGAAGGGCGGATCACGATCGACGGCGACGACCTGCGCGACGTGACGCAGGCCTCGCTGCGGCGCCAGCTCGGGATCGTGCCGCAGGAAGGCTTCCTGTTCGCCGGCACGGTCAGCGAGAACATCGCCTTCGGCCGCCCCGACGCGCGGCAAGAGGACATCGTGCGCGCCGCGCAGACGATCGGTGCCCACGACTTCATCGTCCGGCTCGAGGACGGCTACGAGACGCAGCTGCAGGAGCGCGGCACCCGCCTCTCGCTCGGCCAGCGCCAGCTCGTCGCGCTCGCGCGAGCGCTCCTCGCCGACCCGCGCATCCTGATCCTCGACGAGGCCACTTCGTCGGTCGACATCGGCACCGAGCGCAAGATCGAGCAGGCGCTGCGGACGCTCCTCGCCGGCCGCACGGCCTTCGTGATCGCGCACCGCCTTTCCACGATCCGCGACGCCGACCTGATCGTCGTGCTCGAGCACGGGCAGGTCGCCGAGCAGGGCAGCCACGACGACCTGATGCGGAAGCGCGGCCTCTACACGTCGCTGTACGGCGACTGGGCCGCCGACGTCGCGTAGCGCCAGCGCGTCCCTGAGACGAGGGATCGGCACACGTCGGCGCCGACCCGATCCTCGGGCTGGTGACCGGCGTTCGCATCGGCCTGCTTGCGGGGGTTTTCACCCTCGTCACCGCGGTCCTCGCAGCCGCGGCGGCCGCCTGCCCGAAGGGCTACTCCTACGCCGGTCTCTCCAGCGACTCGAAGGCCTCAGGCATCGCCGCCACGATCTCCATGCTCGACGAGCCCGCCGTTGCCGGCAGCTCGAGCCACGTCGCGGGCTGGGTCGGAGTCGGCGGCCCCGGTCTCGGCCCGAACGGCGAGGACGAGTGGCTCCAGGTAGGCCTCGCGACTTTCGGTGACTCACGTGACGGCCGGCTGTACTACGAGCTCGCACGTCCGGGCTCGCCGCCCCGCTACACCGAGCTCGCCTCCGGCATCCGGCCCGGGCAGAAGCTGCGGGTCGCCGTCCTCGAGCTCCCCTTCGCCCGCGACTCATGGCTCGTGATCTCGCCCGCCGGGATCGCCGGCCCGTTCCACCTCCCGCGGAGCCATCGCGCGTGGCGACCGATCGCGACAGCCGAGAGCTACGCGGAGACGACGCGCTGCAACCGCTACGCCTACCGCTTCGGGGGACTCGAGCTCGCGCACGCCGACGGCAGCTGGCGCACGATGCGGCGCGCCTCCACGCTGCAGGATCCCGGCTGGCGCCTCCGGCGCCACGGCGCCTCGGCGTTCAGCGCCACCACCGCCTGAACGGGGCTACACTTCTCGATGCCGCAACGCCTCGTTGCGGGGTCGTCTAACGGTAGGACGCTCGGCTCTGGACCGAGTAGTCTAGGTTCGAATCCTAGCCCCGCAGCCTCACGAACCCGCTGCAAAACGGCGGGTTCTTTCGTTCTCGCCGGCAAGGACACTGCTCGATGTCGACCGCTCGTCGCTACACTGGGCCTCCGCCGGGCGCATTCGTCTAGTGGCCTAGGACACCGCCCTCTCACGGCGGCGGCACGGGTTCGAATCCCGTATGCGCCTTTCCTTGTTACATGGTTAGCCGGTCTTGGCTCAACCATGCGTGTCACTTGTGACAGCAGCGCCACGAAAGCTCGCGCGGTGCTTACCCCGGTGCCTACCTCGAATCTTGCTCGTGCTGGCAACACGATAAGCTGATTCTGCCGTCCGGCCCCAGGCGGATAGGAGGATCGGATGGCAGGGTTCCTGTTCAGGCTCGAGACGGTCGACGGTGCGCCGGCCGAGCCGCCGACGTTTGCGACGGCGGTGCCGAACTGGTCGCCAGGCGACGAGATCCCGCTCGGCCATCGGGCGCTGCGAGTGATCGGGAAGCGAGACGCCGACGCCCGACCAGCCGCCGGTGCTGATTGTCGAGCACGAGGAATGACCCATCTGGTTTAAGGCGGATGCGGCGTGGAAATCTTCGGCGTTGCGGCAGGGGTCAGACTGCGGCAACTTGGCAACGCGCTGGCTGGGGGCCTAGCGCGAACCGGTCGCCCTGCCGCTCTGTTTCGCGCGTCTTACACTTGACACCGCCGTGCTGCGGGGAGATCTCGCTTTTCTTCCCCGCCGGCCGATCGACGCGTAACTCCGTGCGCTCCGGCCCCGTTGCAAGGGACGTGGACGAACGTGAGCGCCGACTCGCCCAGAACGAGGCCCTCTTCCGCGAGGTGAACGAGCGAGTGGAGACCTTGGCCGATCGATTCGAGCCGGACGTCCCCTATGAGTTCCTCTGCGAGTGCGCGAATGCTGACTGCACTTTCCGGATCAGCCTCCCACTGTCGGTCTACGAGAGCATCCGCGCAGACCCCCAGCAGTTCGTCGTCCTACCCCTGCATTACACGCCGGAAGTCGAGGATCTGGTCATCGAGGCAGACACTCACTGGGTCGTCCGCAAAACGGGTGAGGCCGGCGAATACGTCGAGCACCTCGATCCACGCAGCCGGTAGGCACGTCCTAAGCGGGGACATCCAGTCAGGGGACACCAGTCCCTCGCCTCCTCGGCTACTGGTGGGTTGGCCGTTTGGCCCTTCCAGAGCCGTGCGGCGCTGGTAGGCGACCTCGTGGAAAAGGAAGAGGGCCCGTGTCCGAGCCCTCTGTTCGTGCGCTCGCGCCCATCGCCTAGGCGCCTCATCTAGAAGTAGAACGAGCCCTAGCGGCGACGGTCGACGGCTGCTTTGAGCGCGCCCTTGTTCATCCTCGAGCGGCCTTTGATCCCGAGCTTCTTAGCTTCTTTGAGGAGT
>JBEVNN010000032.1:0-5459 GCA_040508095.1 Gaiellaceae bacterium | reverse complement strand
GACGACTACGACTTCGTGCTGATCCACGACCCGCAGCCGGCGGGCATGATCGAGCACTTCCCCGACAGCTCCGCGCACTGGATCTGGCGCTGCCACATCGACCTCTCGCAGCCGAACCCCGAGGTGCTCGACTTCCTGCTGCCGTGGCTCGCCCGCTACGACGCGGCGATCTTTCACATGCAGGAGTACGTGCCGCGCGCGGGCGGAATGCCGCCGGCGTTCATCTGGCCTCCGGCGATCGACCCGCTGACGCCGAAGAACATGGCGCTCTCTCCTGAGGACGCCGCCTACATCGTCGATCAGTTCGGGATCGACGTGGAACGGCCGCTGATCACGCAGGTCTCGCGCTTCGATCCATGGAAAGACCCGCTGGGCGTGATCGACGCCTACCGGCTGGTCAAGGCCGAGCACCCGGACGTCCAGCTGGCGCTCGTCGGCTCGATGGCGCACGACGACCCGGAGGGTTGGGACTACTACAACCGCACCGTCACCTACGCCGCGGGTGACCCCGAGGTGTACATCCTCTCCAACCTGAACAACATCGGGTCGGTCGAGGTGAACGCCTTCCAGGTGCACTCGGACGCGGTCGTCCAAAAGTCGACGAAGGAGGGCTTCGGCCTCACCGTCACGGAAGCGCTTTGGAAGACGCGGCCGGTCGTCGCGAGCCGCGTCGGCGGGATCGTGGCGCAGATCCAGGACGGCGAGACCGGCTGGCTGGTCGACCCGAACGTCCCCGAGGAGTGCGCGTCCGCGTGCATCGAGATCCTGAACGACCCCGCCGCTGCGAGGCAGCGCGCGCTGCGGGGCAAGGAGTACGTTCGCCGGAACTTCCTCATGCCTCGGCTCCTGCGCGACTGGCTCGTCCTCCTGAACAAGCTCGATGGCAACGACACGGCGGGCGCCGAGGTCACGGCGGCCGTCGTCGCTTCGTAACCGTCTCACGAGGCCGGTCCGGGGTAGGGTGGCGCCGGGCATGGCGGATCGTCGCAGTCTGATCGTCGTTTCCAACCGCGGCCCCGTGACGTACCAGCGCGACGGGGACTACCGCGTTGCGCGGCGCGGCGGCGGGGGACTGGTGACGGCCCTGCGAAGCCTGGTCGAGCACCACGACGTGACGTGGATCGCGAGTGCGATGAGCGAGGAGGACCGGGCCGTCGCCGCCGAAAGCGGCGAGCACGCGGTCGAAGAGCGCTCGCGCGACGGCTCGGTGTTCCGCCTGCGCCTCGTCGCGCACGACCTGACGGCCTACGACTGGTTCTACAACGTGATCGCGAACCCGATGCTCTGGTTCCTGCAGCACTACCTCTGGCAGCTCGCGTACACGCCCTCGGTGGACATCGCGCTGCGGAACGCCTGGGACGAGGGCTACGCGCGCGTCAACGCGGGCTTTGCGGAGGCCGTGCTCGAGGAGTTGGAAGAGCAGCCCGAAGCTGCCGTCTTCTTCCACGACTACCACCTCTACCTCGCGCCCCGCCTCGTGCGCGAGCGCGCTCCCGATGCGCTGCTCGCTCACTTCGTCCATATTCCCTGGCCGCAGACCGACTACTGGCACGTCCTCCCGGACACGATCCGGCGCGAGATCCACGAAGGCGTGCTCGCGAACGACGTGATCGGGTTCCACACGCATCAGTGGCGCCTGAACTTCATGCGTGCGGCGAGCGACGTCGCCGGCGCGGACGCGAACTTCGTCGACGGCGTGGTCGACCACCACGGCCGCCGCTCGCTGATCACCGTGCACCCGATCTCGGTCGACCCGGACGAGTTCGACGACCTGGCCGGCAGCGATGACGTCAGGGCCGCGGAGCGCGAGCTCGTCGAGCGGCGGCCGGAGCAACTCGTGCTCCGTGTCGACCGCACCGACCCGTCGAAGAACATCGTCCGCGGTTTCCGCGCCTTCGAGCTCTATCTCGACGCGCACCCCGAGCGGCACACGCGGGTCGGGATGCTCGCGCTGCTGGACCCGTCACGGCAGGACATACCGGAGTACGCCGAGTACCTCGGCGCGATCCAACGTGAGGCGCGGCGCGTGAACGACCGGTTCCAGCAAGAGGGGTGGCTGCCGATCGAGCTCGTGATCCAGGACAACTTCATCCGCTCGGTCGCCGCCTACAAGCAGTTCGACGTGCTCTTCGTGAACGCGATCTTCGACGGCATGAACCTGATCGCGAAGGAGGGGCCGCTCGTCAACGAGCACGACGGGGTGCTGATCCTCTCCGAGAACGCCGGCGCGCACGCCGAGCTCGGCGAGTGGGCGCTGACGGTGAACCCGTTCGACGTCGCCGGCCAGGCACAGGCGATTCACGAAGCGCTGACGATGGCGTCCGACGAGCGGCGCAGGCGGCTGGAGGCGATCCGCGCCCACGTGCGCGAGCACGACGTCACCGGCTGGATCGATGCGCAGCTGAGTGACCTCGACCGCTGCGCCGCGCGCGTCGGCTCGAGCTAACGCCGTCCTTACCCGCGCCGGTCTAGGATCTCGCGATGGGCCGCGACACGCAGGTCGAGGAGCTGCGCTCGGTCGATCCGGCCACCCTGGAGGAGCTGGGCGTGGTGCCGGTCTCGCCTCCGGAGGAGGTCTCCGAGGCGGTTGCCGAGGCGCGCGTGGCGGCCGATCGCTGGTCTCAGTCGTCGTTTGCCGAGAGGCGCGAACTGCTCGGGGCGGTCGCGCAGGAGGTGCTGGCGTGCGCCGACGTGCTCACGGCGACGGTCACGGCCGAGACGGGGAAGCCTCTCGTCGAGTCGTACACGGCGGAGTTGTTCGTCTCGCTCGACAACTTCGTCTGGGCGGCATCGAATGCGCCGCGTGTGCTCCGGCCCGAGCGTCTGCGGTTCACACAGCCGCTGCTGCGGCACAAGCGCGGTTGGCTGCTCTACGAGCCGCTCGGTGTGATCGGCGCGATCACGCCCTGGAACTTTCCGCTCGGGATCCCGCTGACGCAGGTGGCCTTCGCGGTTGCCGCGGGCAGCGCGGTTGTGCTCAAGCCGTCGGAGCTGACGCCGCTGTGCGGCGCGTGGGTGGAGCGGATCTTTCGGGAGGCCGGCGCGCCTGAGGGGCTCGTGCGCGTCGTGCAGGGCGGGGCGGAGACGGGCGAGGCGCTCGTGCGCGCTCCAGGGATCTCGAAGGTCGTCTTCACCGGCTCCGCGGCCGTCGGGAGGGCCGTGGCCGCGGCGGCCGGCGAGCGGCTGCGCCCGGTGACGCTCGAGCTCGGCGGCAAGGACCCGATGCTCGTCTTCGAGGACGCCGACCTCGACCGCGCGGTTGCCGGGGCGCTCTGGGGGTCGTTCTCGAACTGCGGCCAGGTTTGCTCGGGCGTCGAACGGATCTACGTGGCGCGGCCCCTCCACGAGGCGTTCGTCGAGGAGCTGGTCCGGCGGACGCGGCAGCTGCGCGTCGGGCGCGGCGACGAGCTCGAGACGCAGGTCGGGCCGCTGATCGCCGAGGAGCGGCGCACGCACGTCGAGGAACTCATCGCGGATGCGGTCGGACGTGGAGCCGAGCTGCGGATCGGCGGCCGCCGCGCCGACGTCGGTTTGCCAGGCTGGTTCTACGAGCCCACGGTGCTGGGCGGCGTCGACCGCGAGGCGCGCATCGAGCAGGAGGAGATCTTCGGGCCGGTGGTCACGATCGAGTCCTTCCGCGACGAGGACGAGGCCGTCCGGCTCGCGAACGACTCGTCGTTCGGGCTCGGTGCCAGCGTCTGGACGCGTGATCTCGAGCGGGCGCAGCGGGTGGCGTGCCGCCTGCAGGCGGGCTCGGTCTGGACGAACGACGTTGCGTACTCGTACGGGACCGGCCAGGCCTCGTGGGGCGGCACAAAGGAGTCCGGCTTCGGCCGCACCCACTCCAAGCACGGCCTCTACGAGCTTTCACGGGTGAAGTACGCCGATCTCGACCGCGGCCGCGTCCCGGTGCCGTGGTGGTACCCGTACGACCAGGGCGTCGTCGAGGGCTTTGCGGGCGTGCTCGAGCTGCTCTACGGCGAGGGCCTGCCGCGAAAGCTGGCGAGCGCCTGGGCGCATCGACGCGGGCTGTGGCGGCTCGGCCGGCGATACCTTTCGCGCTAGTGAACGAGCTTTCGCATGTGGACGAGTCCGGCGAGGTGCGGATGGTCGATGTCGGGGGGAAGCCGTGCTCGCGCCGACGCGCCGTCGCACGGGCGGTGCTGCGCGTGGCGCCGGAGACCGCCGCGCAGCTGCGCTCGCTGCCGAAGGGGGATGCGCTCACGACCGCGAAGCTCGCCGGGATCATGGCCGCAAAGCGGACGAGCGACCTCATTCCCCTGTGCCACCCGCTTCCGCTCACCCACGTCGCGGTCGAGATCGAGGTCGGCGACGAGGTCGAGATCACGGCCTCGGCCGAGACGACCGCGCAGACCGGAGTCGAGATGGAGGCTCTCGTAGCCGCGTCCGTCGCAGCGTTGACGGTCTACGACATGGCCAAGGCGATCGACTCGTCGATGGAGGTCGCCGAGGTGCGGCTGCTGGAGAAGACGAAGTCGTGAAGGCGGCGGTGCTCACCGTCTCGGACGGCGTCTCGAACGGAACGCGCGAGGACACGAGCGGCGACCTGCTCGAGGCGCTGCTCGCCGAGGAGGGCTACGAGGTCGAGCGGCGCGTCGTGCCCGACGAGCGAGAGGCGATCGCCGAGGCGATCGCGGAGCTGGCGGAAGACGCGGCGGTGGTGCTGACGACCGGCGGGACCGGCCTCGGGCCACGCGACGTCACCCCTGAGGCGACGGGCGAGGTGCTCGAACGGGAGGCACCTGGAATCGCGGAGGCGCTGCGCGCCGACTCGCTCGCGAAGACGCCACATGCGTTGCTCTCACGCGGGAGAGCGGGGATCCGCGGGAGCGCGCTGATCGTGAACCTGCCCGGCTCGCCTGGCGGTTGCCGTGACGGCTTCGAGGTTCTGCGCCCGGCGCTCGAGCACGCGGTTTCGCTGCTCGAGGGCGAGCCGACCGCGCACAGACAGTCATGACTGCGCTCGCCTACCCCGCGCGGTTCTACTCGCTTGTCAAGTTCGAGCACACGATCTTCGCGCTGCCGTTCGCGTACGTCGGCGCGTTCCTCGCGGTGGACAGGGTGCCGTCGGCGCACGACCTGCTCTGGATCACGGTTGCGATGGTCGGAGCGCGCTCGCTCGCGATGGGGCTGAACCGGCTGATCGACGCGGGCCTCGACGCGCGCAACCCGCGCACGGCCGGGCGCGAGCTTCCCGCAGGGCTGCTGTCGCCCGCTGCGGTCGCCGCCTTCTGCGTCGCTTCGCTGGCGGTTTTTCTGGTGGCCGTCTTCCAGCTCGACCCGCTCGTGCACTGGCTGTGGCCGATCCCGGTCGCAGGGTTCGTGATCTACCCGTACCTGAAGCGCTGGACCTGGCTCTGCCACCTCTGGCTCGGCGCAGTGGACGGACTCGCCCCGGTGGGCGCGTGGGCGGCGATCACGGGGACGCTGCCGTGGCA
>JBEVNN010000022.1:0-7467 GCA_040508095.1 Gaiellaceae bacterium | reverse complement strand
GACCCCGTCACCGAACAGCGCCGGCTGGTACAGCGCGCCGCTGTCGATCAGCTGGGCTGGCTCCGATCCAGGCGGATCCGGGAGCGACTCCTGCCGGGCGCCGCTCACCTACTCCGGGCCGGACACGACCGGTACAACCAGGAGCGGAGCCTGCACTGACAAGGCCGGCAACAGCTCCTCGGACGACGTTCTCGTGAAGTACGACGCGACGGCGCCGTCCGTCAACGCGCCCAGTCCGGGTCGGAATGCTGATCACGACGGCTGGTACAACCATCCGGTCCGGATCGACTGGAGCGGAAATGACAGCACCTCGGGAATCGCTTCATGTACGTCACGCACGTACGGCGGCCCGGACGACGCGAACGCCGACCCCGTCGGAACGTGCACGGACGCCGCAGGGAACAGCGCGAGCCGGGATTTCCCGCTCGACTACGACGCGACCGGGCCAACCGTGACGGTCACACCGGCGCGCCCGGCGGACCAGGCTGGGTGGTACAACCGCCCGGTCTCGATTAGCTGGAGCGGCACGGACGCGACCTCGGGGATCGACTCCTGCACGCCGACCGTCACCTACAGCGGCCCGGACAGCAGCAACGCGAGTTCTGGGGGCGGCTGCACCGATCACGCGGGCAACAGTGCCTCGCCTCCTCCGCTGTCGTTCAAGTACGACGCCACAGCGCCGGTCACGTCGATCGCTCCCGCGCGCCTACCCGACAGGAACGGCTGGTACAACCACCCGGTCGCGATCGGCTGGAGGGGGACCGACCGGGCGTCAGGGGTCGCTTCCTGCAGCTCGCTCGTCTACTCAGGCCCCGACACCGGCAGCGACAGCCGGCTCGGCACGTGCACCGACAAGGCGGGGAACATGTCCGCGCCCGTCACCTGGGTCGTCCACTACGACTCCACGGCGCCCGGTGCGATCGCCGCCAAGGCGGACCGCGCCCCGGACCACGACGGCTGGTACAACCAGCCTGTCGGGATCCGCTGGTCCGGCTCCGACGGCCTGGCCGGGATCGCGTCCTGCAGTTCGCTCACCTACGCCGGCCCCTCCGGCGGGACCCTTTCCGGCAGGTGCACCGACCTCGCGGGGAATGCCAGCCCGCCGGTCCCGTTTGTGCTGAGCTACGACGCCACTCCGCCGACCCTCGCGGCGCTCTCGCTCAAGGCCCTCGATGACCTGGTCAGGCTGAGCTGGAAGGTCGCCGGCGCCGATCAGTTGCGCCTTGTGCGCTCGCCCGGGACGAAGCGTCGATCCTCGAGCGAGATCTACGCCGGTGACGGGGGCACGTTCACCGACCGGAACGTCGAGAACTACGTGCGCTACCGCTACACGCTGACCGCGGAGGACCCGGCCGGGAACACCGTGCAGCGGACGGCGTCGGTGATGCCGCTGCCGGTGCTGTACGCACCGCGCGGCGGTGCTCATCTCCGCGTGCATGCAAGGCCGCTGTTCGCCTGGAAGCCCGCGAAGAGAGCGCGCTACTACAACTTCCAGCTCTGGGTGGACGGCCACCAGGCCGGCAGTTGGTGGCCCGCACGCCCGCGGCTCCGGTTGCCGGCGCGGTGGAGCTACAACCGCGAGGCGCGACGTCTCGAGCGCGGCACGTACACGTGGTACGTGTGGCCGGGTCGCGGGCCGCGGAAGCTCGGCCGCTACGGCGCGCTGCTCGGCAAGAGCTCCTTCGTGGTCGGCTGAGAAAGTAGTCCCGGCGGATACCGTCCGGTATCTGGCCGGACACCACGTCGACGGCGGCCTCGAGCGCGGTGCACACTACGCAGCGTGAACGAGCGCTCCACGGAGTTCGTCGCCCTCGGCCAAGCGGGCTCGGAGCACTACGCGGGGATCGAGACGTTCCCGAACCCGGGTGTCGCAAGGGTCGAGATGACGAGCGACGAGCTCGTCGCGATGTGCCCGGTCACGAACCAGCCGGATATGTACGTCGCGACCATCGAGTACGAGCCCGAGGAGCTCTGCATCGAGTCCAAGTCGCTCAAGCTCTACCTCGCGAGCTTCCGGAACGAGGGCGCGTTCTGCGAGGCCCTGGCGGTGCGGATCCGCGACGACGCGGCGCAGGCGCTCGAGCTGCCGGCCGAGAAGGTGCACGTCACGCTGCGGCAGAAGGCGCGCGGCGGGATCACGATCGTCGCGGCAACCTGAACGCTCACTTCGACCCGACCGACCCGGCCTTCCTCGCCGATCCGTATCCGAAGCTCGCGGCGTTGCGCGAAGAGACGCCGCTCTTCTACGAGGAGTCACTGGAGCGCTGGTTCGTCACGCGCCACGCCGATGTGCGCGCGTGCCTCCGCGACCGGCGGCTGGGCCGCAACTTCCGCCACCTCGGCTCGGAGCACGAGTTCGCGGCCGCCGAGCCGCTCGACCCGCGCTGGCAGGCCTTCTGGGACAGCGAGCGGTGGAGCTTGCTCTGGCTCGAGCCGCCCGAGCACACGCGGATCCGGAAGCTCGTGGCGGCCGCGTTCACCCCGCGCTCGGTCGAGGCGCTGCGCGGCCCCTGCGCGGAGCTCGCCCACGAGCTGCTGCCCGACGGCAGGTTCGATCTGTTGCGCGACTTCGCCCAGCCGTACTCGATCGCGGTCATCTGCAGGCTCCTCGGCGTCCCCACCGACCGCGGGCGCGACCTGCTCGACTGGTCGCACACGATGGTGAAGATGTACGAGCTCGACACGACGCTCGAGCAGGCCGAGGCCGCCACGCTGGCAGCGGCCGAGTTCCGTGACTACGTGCTGCGCGTCGTCGGCGAGCGGCGACGGGAGCCGCAGGACGACCTCGTGACACGCCTGGTCGAGGTCGAGGTCGAAGGCAGGCGCCTCACTGATGCGGAGCTCGTCTCCACCATCATCGTCCTGCTCAACGCCGGCCACGAGGCGACGGTCAACACGCTCGGAAACGGCGTCCTGGCGCTGCTGCGCCACGAACGGCAGTGGGCGCGGCTCGTCGAGGGCAAGGTCGGGCCGGACACCGCCGTCGAGGAGCTGATCCGCTGGGACCCCCCACTCCAGCTCTTCGAGCGCTGGGTGCTCGAGGACGGCGTCGAGATCGCCGGCGAGCCCGTCCCACGCGGCGAGAAGGTGGCGTTGCTGTTCGGCTCGGCCAACCGCGACCCGCGCGTGTTCGCCGACCCCGACGCCTTCGACGTCGCGCGCAAGAACGCGGCCGAGCACATCGGCTTCGGCGGCGGGATCCACGTCTGCATCGGCGCGCCGCTCGCGCGGATCGAGCTGGCCGCGGCACTCGGTGCGCTCGTGGAGCGGGCGCCGAGGCTCTCCCTGGCGGAGGAGCCCCGGCGCAACCGCGCCTTCGTCATCTGGGGCCTCGAAGGCCTCGAGCTGGCTCTCAGCTGAGCGCGAACAGCAGGAACTGCGTGAACTGCGAGGCGGCGAAGTTGTTGTCGCTGACAAGCACGAGCGACTGCCGCCCGTCCGGGAGCTTCGGGCCGAGCGTCATCCCCTCGACGTTGTCGAGCGGGATCCCGAGCGACCCGAGGTCGAAGAGCAGCGTCTTCTGCGCGGGCCGCACGTCGAGCCCGGCCAGGCTGGGCACACCCAGGACGTTCGTCGCTCCCGGAAGCGCGACCGAGTACAGCTTGATCTCGTTCCCGGTCCCCGGCACGCCCACCGAGAACGACCGCTCCATCGAGAGCAGGTGCTCGTTGTTGAACGGCAGCAGCTCGACGATCCCGTTCACCGCGAAGTTCGTCGGAGGCACTGGCGGCTGGAAGATCGGGTCGGTGTTGTACAGGTACTCGCGATCGAGCCGGCCCGTCTGGAGGTCGTAGCGCAGGATCCTTGACGGGCTCCCGTTGGTCGGCGTCGCCGCCGGCCCGTCCTGGAACAGCGCGTTCTCGGTCGCCGTGAAGACGAACCGGCCGTTCGGGGGCACGCCCGCCGACTCGAACGCGAGGTTGAAGCGGATCCCACTCGAGTGGTCGGCCGTCGGCAGGTAGTAACCCGGCACCGGGAGGTCGGCGAGGTAGTCGCCAACGAGGTCGTAGCGACGCACGAACGGGGCGAGCAGTGTGTTCGTGTTGCCCTCGGAGGTCAGGATCAGCTCGCGGTCCTTCGTGAGCACCAGGCCCTCGGGGTCGAGGCCGCCGACCGGGTACGGCCCGCCGCCAGGCTGTTGCAGCGTCGTGACAGCGTCGAAGTGCACGTCGCTCGCGTCGAAGCTCGAGCCGACGTCGATGCCGACCGTGTAGAAGCGCGCCGGGTTGATCTGCGACTGATCGTCCGAGAGGACGTAGTAGACGTTGCGGCTCGAGTCGTAGGTGATCGAGGACAGGCCGCCGATGGTCGTCCCCGCGAAGGTCGTGCCGGTCGGGATGACCGCCTGCCCGATGAACTGGAGCGACGGCTGGTGCGCTCGCTCGGACACGGCCCCGGCCGGCGCTGCGGCGACGGCCAGCGCAACGACAAGAGTCGCGAGCAGGGCAAGAAGCCGTTTCGACACGAGAACCCCCTGGTGAGCTGACGGAGCCGCGGACCCTAGCGGGTGAAGGTCCAGAGGTCGGAATCGGCTACGGCGCGGTAGCCGATCTGCTGGTAGATGCTGTTCGAAGTCGGGTTCGCGAGGTCGGTGTAGAGGAAGCAGAACCGCCGCCCCGAGTCGAGCAGCCGTTGCGTCAGCGCCGCGGTGACCGCACTCGCGTAGCCGCGGCCGCGCAGGTCCCGCGGCGTGTAGACGGGCCCGACGCGGATGCCGTTCGGCGTGCGGCCGCCGAAACCCGCCATCGAGACAGGGCGCTCATCTTCCCAGACGACGAGGCCCGCCTCCGGGTCCTCCTCGCGGCGGTCGACGAACTCGGCGCTCGACTCCGGATGAGCGGCGTCCTCGGGCATCGCCTCGGCGACGAACTCGTCCATCCAACGGATTGCGAGCTCACGGTCGCCGGCGGGCTCGTAGTCGCGCATCGCGCCCGTCGTGGGTCGAGGCTCGTCGACGTGGTCGGCGGCGAAGATCCGCTGAGAGATCTCGAGCCGCGGCGTCGCGCCGGCGGCCGCGCGCCACGCGTTGGCGAACTGTGCCACGCGGGCCTTCGGCCCGATCACGCCAGGGAGGGCGTCGAACGCCTCGCGTACGTCCTCGACGAAGAGGCCCACCGCAGCGTCCTCCTCGATCTCCGAGAGGATGAGGTTGTGCGGCGGGGTCCGCATCGCCACGCCGGCGATCCGGCCTTCGTCCTCCGCCACCGCGAGGTACGGCGGCTCGCCGTACAGCAGCGGCTCGCGCTCGAGCCGCGAGCTGAGCCCGAGGATCAGGTTGTGCTCGGCCTCGCGCGCGCCGAGGAAGACACCCGCCGTGGCGAGAAAGCTCGCGGCGTCGTCGTAGCGGGTGAGCTCCAACTACGCCGTTGCGAAGCGCTTGGCGGCGCGCTCGCGCTTGCGTCGGGCCTCGACCTCGCGGTCCCTCGGCGGCGCGTTCGTCACGAGCCCGTCGACGAGGCGGGCCGTCGCGGCCGTGACCTCGTCCACGGCGCGTTCGAACGCCACCTCGTTCGCGCGGGACGGCTTGGTGAAGCCGCTGATCTTGCGCACGTACTGCAGCGCGGCGTCGCGCACCTCGTCCTCGGTCGCGGGAGGCTCGAAGTTGAAGAGCGTGTGGATGTTTCGGCACATGCCGCGATCCTACGTGCTCGACTTAACCTCGCCGCAACAGAGGATCGCGCTAGCGTGGCGGACGTGGAGGCGGGCCGGAACAACGGCTACGGGATCACGCTCCGGGGGCTGAGGAAGACGTACCGGTCGCCCGGTGGGCCAGTGGAAGCCGTTCGCGACCTCAACGCCCATGTTGAGGTCGGCGAACTGGTCGCGCTGCTCGGCCCGAACGGCGCCGGCAAGTCGACGACGGTCGACATGCTGCTCGGGCTGCAGGAGCCGGACGACGGCACCGTGGACGTCTTCGGTGGACCGCCGCAGCGTGCGGTCGTCGCCGGCCGGATCGGGGCGATGCTGCAGGGGGGAGGCGTTCTCCGGGACCTGACCGTGTGCGAGCTGCTGGCGATGATGGCCGCGCTCTATCCGGCTCCACTCGACGTCGACGAGACGCTGCGGCTGGCCCGGCTGGACGAGCTCGCCGACCGCCGCACGGAGCGGCTGAGCGGCGGCGAGACGCAGCGGCTGCGGTTCGCAGTCGCGCTCGTGAGCGATCCCGACCTGCTCGTGCTCGACGAGCCGACCGTCGGCATGGACGTCGTGTCGCGACACGCGTTCTGGACGACCGTGCGCGAGCTCTCCGAAGCCGGAAAGACGTTTCTCTTCGCCACGCACTACCTCGAGGAGGCGGACGAGTACGCCGACCGCGTGCTCCTGATGGCACACGGACGGATCGTCGCGGACGGGCCGCCTCACGAGGTCAAGGCCATCGTGGGCGCGCGCACGATCCGCGCGACGCTCCCCGGGGTTCCGGCGGAGAGGCTCGCCGGCCTTCCCGGAGTGACGAGGGCGGAGCGTCGCGGCGACACCGTCGTGCTGGCCTGCTCCGACTCGGACGCCGCTTTGCGCGCACTGCTTTCCGCCCATCCGCTGGCACACGACATCGAGGTCCGCGGCGCAGGTCTCGAGGAGGCGTTCCTCCAGCTCACCGGCGTCGAGGAGGAGGTGGCCGCGTGAGCCACACGCTCGAGTACGCGCGCTACGAGCTCCGGCGCACCTTCCGTAACCGCCGCCTCTACATTCTCTCGTTCGCCTTCCCGCTCGCCCTCTACTACGCGATCGCTGCTCCCAACCGCGGCGAGCACAGCATCGGCGGGACGGGAATCGCGGCCCCGGTCTACTTCATGGTCGGCCTGACGGCGTTCGGGGCCATGAACGCGGTCGTCGGCTGCGGCGCACGGATCGCGGCCGAGCGAGCCGTCGGGTGGAACCGGCAGCTCCGCTTGACGCCGCTCCCGACGCGCACGTACTTCCGGGTCAAGGTGCTCACGGCGTACGTGATGGCCCTTGCCACGATCGCGCTGCTGTACGCGGCCGGTGCCACGCTAGGAGTTCGTCTCGCCGCGGGCGACTGGCTGCGGATGACCGCCTTGATCCTGATCGGCCTCGCCCCGTTCGCGGCGATCGGGATCCTGTTCGGGCACCTGATGACGCCGGATTCCATCGGGCCGGCGATCGGCGGGACGGTCGCCTTCTTCGCGCTGCTTGGCGGGGTCTGGTTCCCGGTCACGGGCGGTGCCATGCACAAGGTCGCCGAGGCGCTGCCGTCGTACTGGCTCGTGCAGGCTGACCACGTTGGGCTCGGGGGCGCGGGTTGGGGTACCAAGGGGTGGGTGGTCGTCGCGGTATGGACGGTCGTCTGCGCCATGCTGGCCCGCCGCGCGTACGAGCGCGACACGAAGCGGGTGTAGGCATGGAGCAGCTGCGGGCGGGGCTATGGACGTGGACCGCGCCGCATCCGGAGTTCGTGACGTCTTTGTCACGGAGGCGTGACTTGCCGCGCTAACGAGCGCGCCGGGC
>JBEVNN010000248.1:0-4114 GCA_040508095.1 Gaiellaceae bacterium | reverse complement strand
ACGAGCGGCTGAAGCTCGGCCAGGCGCAACCAGACCCAGGTGTCACCGGCGAACGGCGCCTCTTCATGCGCCTGGCTCGCGACGAACAGCCCGGGTGGCGTGCGGGGCCCGTCGAGCAGCGGCTCGAGCAGCTGGCGCTCGGTGCGGGAGAGACCGCTCTCGGCATCGGGCAGCTCCTCCAGCAGCCTCACGAACGCGGGGCCGAGGAAGGGCAGAACCGTTGTGTCGCGCGTGAGCAGCCCGGCGACCGCTGTCGGCTCCGGCGCGCGGAACGCGTCCCACGCCTCGCGCGCGAGCGCAAGCATCTCCGCCGTTACCGGCCCGCGGGCGGGCCAGAGCGCCTCGAGCTCCTCGGCTCCGAGAGGACCGAGGTGGTCGGGCGCCTGGATCAGCTCGACGTCCCCCTGCGCGTCGGCGAGCACCTGAAGGAGCTGTAGCTGGTCGTAGAGGTCGTGCTCGAACCAGAGGACGACCTGGGTGCGCGCCTCGAGCGCGTGCCGGTAGAGCCGGTCGCGTCGCTCGAACGCATCCAGCAGCGACCGCTCGGAGCCCCAGCCGCACTCGCTGAGGAACCGCGCGCGGACGCGGGGCAGCTCGGGGGCGGGCACGGCGGGTACCGGCCCCTCGTGCAGTACGTCCTGCCACGAGAGGACGGCGCCGCCGAGCGCGGTCTGCCGCAACGTGTTGCCCGCGCTCTCGCCGTTCGTCACGTGCAGGAGCCCTCCGACCTGCGGGTCTTTCCCGCCGCGCGCGAGGTAGGCGGCGCCGCAGGTGCAATGGTCGAGCGAGTCGCAGGCGCAGCCGAGCACCCGCGCGAGCTCGTCCCGGACACGCTGGAGGCTCGCGAGCTTCGCGTCGACTTGGTCGATCTTCTGCGCGAGCCGGATCCGGATCGACTCCTGGCCGCCGCCGCTGCGGGTGAGGCGCGTGTGCTCTTCGATCTCGGAAAGCGTGAACCCGAGGCTCTGCGCGTCCTTCACGGCCTTGACGAAACGCACCGTTTCCTCGTCGTACTCGCGGTGCCCGTGCGGGCCGCGGGCCGGCTCCTCGAGCAGCCCGCGACGCTCGTAGTAGCGGAGGGTCTCGACGTTCACTCCCGCCCTCCTTGCAAGTTCGCCGATGCGCATGTCTATGCGACTTTAAGCCCGTACCGAGGTACGGATGTCAAGTGGGACCGGTCGGCGCACGTTCTTCGCTCTTGACAGGGGAACGTGTGTTCGTGTAGAACATACGTTCCCATGATCGCCTGCCTCGTCATCCCCGGGTTCGAGCTTCGCGCCGCACTGCGGGATCGGCCGCGGCTGCAGCTCGAGCCGGCGGCGCTCGCCCCGGAGCCGGGAGCCGAGGCGCTTGTGGGCTCGGTGACCGGGGCCGCGGAGGCGGCGGGAGTCCAGCCGGGGATGCGGCTGGGGGAGGCGCTCGCGATGTGCCCGTCGCTCCAGCTCGTCGATCCCGATCCCGCCGCGGCCGAGCAGGCCTGGGAGGAAATCGTGCGGCGGCTCGAGGACGCGGGCTTCGCGGTCGACTCGGCCGGGCCCGGCTGCGCGTACTTCGAGACGCGCGGAGTGGAGCGCCTCTACGGCGGGCTCGAGCCGGCACTGAAGCGCGCGCTGAAGGCGGCCGGGGCGGGCTGGGACGCGCGCGTGGGCGCAGCGTCGCGGCGCTTCGCGGCGCTGGCCGCGGCGAATGTCGCCCGCTCGGGCCAGGCGCTCGTCGTCTCGGATGAGCGGACGAGGGAGTTTCTCGCGCCGTTGCCGGTAAGCCTGTTGCCGATGGACGCGCGCAGGCGTGAGGAGCTGGAGGAGTTGGGGGTCAAGAGGCTCGGAGAGCTTGCCGGGCTGCCGGGCGGTGCCGTCGCCGAACGTCTGGGGCCGGATGGACGGCGCGCCTGGAGCCTGGCGAGGGGCGGCTCGAAGCGGCGTGTCCGCGGGCGCAGGCCTGCGGCCGAGCTCTTCGAGACGCTCGAGTTCCCGGAGGCGGTCGGAAACGAGCTGACGCTGCGCCGCTCGCTCGGCGTCCTGCTCGACCGGCTGCTGGCCCGGCCGGAGCGCAGCGGGCGGGCCCTGCGCAAGGTCGCGCTTGCAGGGCGCCTGGTCGGCGGCGGCTCGTGGCGGCGGACGTTGACGCTTCGCGATGCCACCGCCGATCCCGCCCGCCTGCGCACCGCGCTCGCGCCGAAGCTCAACGACCTGCCGGCGCCGATCGTGATGCTGCGGCTCGAGGCGCTCGTGCTCGCGGAGTCGGTCGGCAACCAGCTCGAGCTCGTCCGGCCCGAGGGCGACGAGCTGCGGGCGCACCTGAGCGAGGGCCTGCGCCAGGTCCGCGCCGGAACCGGGTCGGGATCCGTCTGCACCGTCGTCGAGGTTGCGCCGTGGTCACGCCTGCCCGAGCAGCGCGCGCTGCTGGTTCCTCGAGACGAATAAACGAGCCGGTGGGCGTGCGCGTCCAGGCGCATGTCGATGGGTCACCGCGACGCGTGAACCGGGCGGAGGTCGCGCTGGTGCGGGAGGAATGGCGCGTCGTCGACCGCTGGTGGACGGAGGAGGCGGTCAGCCGCCGCTACTTCGACGTCGTTCTCGCCGGGGGCGAGCACGCGGTCGTGTACCTCGACGAAGAGGTCGGACGCTGGTTCAGTCAGCGAGGGGTCTAGGCGCGCAGGCGGTCGATGAACCCGGCGGGCGGCGCGTGCAGGTTGAGGAGGCGGATCGGCTCCGGCCCGGCCACGCCGAACCCGTGGACCGTCTCCGGTGGCGCCGCGACGAAGGTCTCAGGCCCTGCGACGCGTGGCTCGTCGCCGACGCGGAACTCGACCAGCCCCTCGAGCACGTAGAAGGCATCGGCGTGATCGGCGTGGGTGTGGGGGTCGACGCCCTCGAACTCGGGCTGGAAGGTCATGTCGATCGCGGTCAGCTGCGGCAGGTCGCAGAGGATCCTGTGCGTGCTGTCCTCGTGCTCGAGCGTCTCCGCTTTGCCCGGGTCGGTGAACACCGCGTCGGCGAGCGGCCGGCCGCCGTCGGGGGGCGGGTCGTGCTGGTCGAAAGCCGGATTGCGGCCGCGCATGTAGTCGCCGAAGCCCAGCGACGGGACGTGGAGGTTGAGGAAGATCGCAGTCGCATCGCTCGCGTTCCGAAAGGTGTGCACCACGTTCGGCGGCGCCGCGGCGAACATCCCCGGCGACCCCGTGAACGTCGTCAGCTCCGGGCCGAGCGAGAACTCGACCTCGCCCTGCAGGACGTAGAACGCGTCGGTGTGGTGTTCGTGGATGTGCGGGTCTGGCCCTTTCTGGCCGGGCTCGTAGCGGAACCACGTGACGATCAGCTCCTCGAGGTCGGCCAGGATGCGCAGCGTCCGCTCCGGGCGGTCGGTGACGATCTCGCCCTCGCCGGGGGCTAGGAGCAGCGGCCGGTGGTCGTCGAGCTGCACGCGCATTCAGCCTATTCGTTCCTCGACGGCGCGTCGCTGCCGGAGGAGCTCGCTGCGAACGCGGCGGAGCTCGGCTACGACGCGCTCGCGCTCACTGATCACGACGGCGTTTACGGCTCGCTCGAGTTTGCGCATTCGGCGAAAGCCTTCGGCGTGCGGCCGATCACCGGCGCCGAGGTGACGCTCACGGATGGCTCGCACGTGACGCTGCTCGTCGAGAACGCTCGGGGCTACGCGAACCTCTGCCGGCTGCTGACGGCCGCGCACGCGGGAACGCGGCCGAAGGAGGGCGCTGACCCGCTCCCGCCGTCGCTCGACGCTGCGCTGCTGGCGGAGCTGAACGACGGGCTCGTCTGCCTCTCCGGCTGCGCACGGCACGGGCTCGGCCTGCGGAGCCCGAACGGCGCCGCCGCGCTCGCTGACGCGTTCGGGAGCGAGCGCTTCTTCGTCGAGCTGCAGCGGCCGTACGAACGCGGGGACTCACAGCGGCTTGCCGCGCTGCGCGACCTCGCCGAGGCGCTCGGGGTCGAGACGGTCGCGACCGGCGACGTCCACGCGCATCACCCGCCCCGCGCCGCGCTCCAGGACGCGCTGGTGGCGATCCGCTGCCGCACGTCGCTCGACGGCTGCGAGGCGGAACGGCGCGGCAACCGCGAGAGCGTGCTCGTCTCCCCGTCCGAGCTCGAGGAGC
>JBEVNN010000234.1:0-5153 GCA_040508095.1 Gaiellaceae bacterium | reverse complement strand
GGTGTCGATGATGTTCAGCTGGATGTTGTTCCAGAAGCAGGTCGTCGCGGCCGACGTGATCGTGATGCCGCGCTCCTGCTCCTGCGCCATCCAGTCCATGACGGCTGCGCCCTCGTGGACCTCGCCCATCTTGTGGGTGCGTCCGGTGTAGTAGAGGATCCGCTCGGTCGTCGTGGTCTTGCCCGCGTCGATGTGGGCCATGATCCCGATGTTGCGGACGTTCTCGAGGGCGATCTGCGTCTTGGTAGTCGCCATCGAGCTCACCACCTGTAGTGCGCGAAGGCCTTGTTGGCCTGCGCCATTCGGTAGAGGTCGTCCTTGCGCTTGAAGGCGCCGCCCTGCTGGTGGAGGGCGTCCAGGATCTCGCCGGCCAGCTTGTCCGACATGAGCTTCTCGCGGCGGTCGCGCGCGAACGTGACGAGCCACCGCACCGCCAGCGTGCGAGCGCGGTTCTGCGGCACCTCGACGGGAACCTGGTAGTTCGCCCCGCCAACGCGGCGCGAGCGCACCTCGAGGACCGGGGTCACGGTCTTGATCGCCTGCTCGAGCACCTCGACCGGCGGCTTGCCCGTCTGCTCGCCGATCCGGTCCAGCGCGCGATAGACGATCTTCTCGGCCGTCGACTTCTTGCCGCGCGTCATCACCTTGTTGATCACCTGCGCGACCAGGCGCGAGCTGTACACGGGATCCGGCTCCAGCGTCCGGGGCTGAATCGTTGCGCGACGAGGCATCAGCTACCCCGCTTCGCGCCGTACTTCGACCGCCCCTGGCGCCGATCGCCGACGCCGGCAGCGTCGAGCCCGCCGCGGATGACCTTGTAGCGGAACCCCGGCAGGTCCTTCACGCGGCCGCCCCTCACGAGGACGACCGAGTGCTCCTGCAGGTTGTGGCCCTCACCCGGAATGTAGGCGCCGACCTCCATGCCGTTCGTCAGCCGGACGCGCGCGACCTTCCGGAGAGCCGAGTTCGGCTTCTTCGGTGTGGTCGTGTACACGCGCGTGCAAACGCCGCGCTTCTGCGGCGCGCCGCGAAGCGCAGGGGTCTTCACCTTTGCCTTCGGCGCGACCCTGCCCTTTCGGACCAGCTGATTGACGGTCGGCATGTGCTCCTTGCTTAGAGGGGTGCGGACACAACAAAGGCTGGCGGGGCCTGGCGACCCTGCCAACCGGAGGAGCATGGTAGCGAAGCGGACCCGCCAGCGTCAAACGGCGGAAGGCGCATGGCTCCGCGGGTTCGACGTCCCCGGGCAACGGGTTCGTGAGAATCGGCTCAAGAGGTTTTATGGCTTTCAAGCCGTAGCTTGGAGCGTGGAACGGGCCTACAGTGAGTCGGCGGAACGACGAACCGACCGGGGAGAACCATGGCGATAGGGGTCACGGCTACGACTGCGCTCGTCGCGGTCGGCACGGCGGCGGCGTTGCTCGCGCTCGTCCTCGCCCTCGTGCGCTCGCGACGCCAGCTCGCCCAGGCGCGGGACGAGGCCCGCCGCAACCGGCGTCTCGCCGACCTCGACGGGCTCACGGGCCTGCACAACCGGCGCTACTTTCACGAGCAGCTGGCGCGAGAAGTCGCACGCGCTCAGCGCTACGGGCGGGCGCTAGCGCTGGTGGTCTTCGACCTCGACGACTTCAAGAGCATCAACGACCGCATCGGGCACCTCGCGGGCGACGCGGTCCTGGCCGAGACCGCGGAGCGGGCGCGCGGCGTCGTGCGATCTGCGGACATCGCCTGCCGCGTCGGGGGCGACGAATTCGCAGTCCTCCTCCCCGAGGCATCCGGCCGGGAGGCGGAGCTGCTCTGTGGGCGGCTCCACCGCGCGGTCTCGTCGACAGCGGTCGCGGAGGCGGGGAACGTGTCGGTTTCGGCCGGCATCGCCGAACTGCGGGCCGACGACGACCCGAACACGTTCTTCGAGCGGGCCGACCAGGCGCTCTACCGCGCGAAGGAGCGGGGCAAGAGCCAGGTCGTCCGAGCGCCGGGGGGAAACGCCCCGTCCGACGCTACTCGGCGGCCAGGAACGGCAAGTAATCAGTGAGGTCGACGACGCCGGCCTGAGGCTGGACGTCGCGACGGCACACCGCCTGCTCGTCGAGCGCACGCTCGCGCCTCAGCAGCCACGACTCGAAGCTGTCGGCGCGGGCGAGCTCCTGCAGCGCCGAGACGACGGCCGGCCGCGCCATGTCGAACGGAATCGCGCCCAACGACACCGGCGCGTCGAGCGCCCGCACGTCGAACACACCCCGCATCGTCCTGATCTTGCGCCACTTGCCCTGTGGGATCGTGAAGAGCTGCGGTGGCGCTCCCGACTCGAGCGCAAAGCCACGCGTACGGTTGCCGAGCCACGGGGCGCGCGTCTTCGCTGCCACGAGGCGCGCGCGTGTGTCGCCGTAGGTCTCGTAGAACTCCCGAACGTCGGCGGACGTCGGCGACCCGCCGCTCATCCCACGCTCGATCGCCACACGCCGCAGCTCGTCGGCGATCACGCCGCGCGCGGCCGAGCGGCTCGCGCGGGCCTTGGCCAGCGCGGCGCCGTAGCGGCCGTAGCTGCCGCCGAAGCGGGCGCCGACGAGCGCACGCTCCGCATCGACGATCTGCTTCGCCTTCAGCCGCACCTGCGTGCTCGTGATCGCGCGCGCGAAGGCGACGCTGAACGCGACGTCCGCGTCGCCGGTGATCGGCGTCAGCGACCTGATCGTGGTCTCCGTGATGCGCTGGCCGTAGAGCGTGCAACGCGTGCCCGCCGGGAGGATCAGCTGCCCCTCCGTGCGCGAGGCGTTGAACCCCTTTCCGGCCGCGTGGGGCGCGTTGCACAGCTTCGAGTCGCGAGCCCAGAGGTAGACGCACGCGGCCGTCGGCTTGACCGGGTCGCGCTCCCCCGCGCTCCATGCGGCCCAGCCCCACGACCAGATCGAGCGGAGTCCGACCTCCCTCGCGACCTGCTTTGCGGCGAGCGCCTGCAGCTTCGTCACCTCGAGATAGGCCTTGCGGGACGCGCCCTCACGGCCCCCCGAGCCGCGCGTCGTCTGGAAGCCGAGCATCAGCCCGAGCTTGCCCGTCGGGATGCCGACGCCGCTGAACTCGGCCACCCGCTTGCGGAACATCGCGCGCAGCGCCCGGCTGCCGGCGACCGTGCCCTGCTTCGCGATCTTCGGCGCGGCGAAGTACGACTCGCGCACGATGTCGGCGTACTGCGAGAGCTGCCGCCACCAGTCGGCCGCCTCGCCGCCCATGTACGGGGCGCTCGGAACGAGGATCACCGGCCGCGCGCCCAGGGACGACAGCGTCTGCATGTAGATCATCACGTTCCGCCGGTACTGCGCGTTCGACATGCTCCACGGGGTGATCGTGCTGGCGCCGTTCATCTCGTTCTCGGCGATCATCGGCTTCGTGCAGCCGCTCGACATCGCGGCCGTCGCGTAGAGGCGGTTGGCGCGGTTGATGACGACGCCCGGGTCGAACGGCGCGAGCGGCGTCCCGACCCGCAGCCGGAAGTTCATGTCCCAATAGATCGTCTTCGCGCCCATCGCCCGCAGCTGCGGCGGGTAGATGAAGTTCGCCGCGGCCGCGATCACGCCCGGCCGCGCAAAGACCTGCCAGAACGGCACCGAGCCGTCGGCGAAGTCGATCCAGAGCGTCCCTTTGTTCGGGACGCCGCAGGTGTCGGCTGCAGCGGCGCGATGAGGCGTAACCGCAAACGCCGCGCATGCCGCGAGGAGGATGACCAGCAGCCGCTTCACAGACCCGGGCTTCAAGGTACCAGCGTCACTACTTAGACGACGAGGGCGACCGTGCGGCCGCCCTCGCTGCTGCGATTTGAGCGTCGCCTACTCGTTGTCGAGCGGCGAGTCCACCTCGGGGATCTCCTCCGCCTCGGTCGACTCCTGCGGCTTCGCCTGGTCGTTCTCCGTCGGCTCTCCGCCGAAGTCGAGGCCCAGGCTCGCGAGGTCGATCCCGTCGCCGCCGTCGGAGTCGATCTCCTGGAGCGCGGCCAGCAGAGCCTCGCGCTCGTAGGTCTCCTTCGGCACCTTCTCGCTGGGCCCGATCTCGATCGAGCGGTAGCGCTTGAGCCCGGTGGCCGCCGGGATCAGCTTCCCGATGATCACGTTCTCCTTCAGGCCCAGCAGGCGGTCGACCTTGCCCTCGATCGAAGCGTCGGTGAGCACCTTCGTCGTCTCCTGGAAGGAGGCGGCCGAGAGGAACGACTCCGTCGCGAGCGATGCCTTCGTGATCCCGAGGATCAGCGGCTCGTGCGTGGCCTGCTCCTTCTTGCCCTTCTCCTTCTTCACGCGCGCGTTCTCACGCTCGAGCGCGACGCGGTCGACAAGCTGGCCAGGCAGGAGGTCGGTGTCGCCGGCCTCCTCGACGCGAACCTTCTTCAGCATCTGCCGGACGATCAGCTCGATGTGCTTGTCGTGGATGTCCACGCCCTGTGAGCGGTAGACCTTCTGCACCTCCTGGACGAGGTACAGCTCGGTGGCCGTCGCGCCCTTGAGGCGTAGCAGGTCGGCCGGGTTGAGCGAGCCCTCGTGGAGAGCATCGCCCGGCTCGACCATCTGGCCGTCGTCCACGAGCACCCGAGTGCGGCGCGGGAGCTGGTACGAGACCGGCTCGACGGGCTCGCCGTTCTCGTCGACCTCGTCCGTGTGGATCGTGATCTTCGGGCCGCGCTCGGTGTCCTCGAGCTCGACCTTGCCGCCGACCTCGGCGAGCTTGGCCGCGCCCTTCGGATTCCGGGCCTCGAAGATCTCGACCACGCGCGGGAGGCCGTGCGTGATGTCGGCACCGGCCACACCGCCCGTGTGGAACGTCCGCATCGTCAGCTGCGTGCCGGGCTCGCCGATCGACTGCGCGGCGATGATCCCGACCGCGTCGCCGATCTCGCACATCCCGCCCGTCGCGAGGAAGATGCCGTAGCAGGCGCGGCACACGCCGAACTCGCTGCGGCACTTCAGCACGGAGCGGACCGGCACCGAGGCCTCCACTTCGGTCTCGGTGAACGCCTCCTCGATGTCCTTGAGGATGAGGGCGGTGACGATCGTTCCCTTCTCGGCGACGACCGTCTTGCCGGGCTTGCCGCTGGCGAGCGGCTTGTGCACATCCTCGGCCAGTGTGCGGCCGAGCAGGCTCTTGTTCAGCCCGTCAGGCCCCTGCAG
>JBEVNN010000214.1:0-5327 GCA_040508095.1 Gaiellaceae bacterium | reverse complement strand
TGCCCGGAAGGTCTCCCGGGCCCGCGCCGGCAGCGCACCCCAGGCGGCGACCAGGTCGCAGGCCGGGTCGCCGACCCCAACGCTCCCCCAGTCGAGCACGCCGGTCAGCCGCCGGGCCCGCACGAGCAAGTTGCCGGGCAGGAGGTCGCCGTGGACCCAGACCGGCGGGCCGTTCCAAGGCGGAGCGCCGAGCGCGGCGTCCCAGGCCGCCGTGGCGGCGGCGACGTCGATCCGCCCGTCGAGCCGGCGCAACGCGTCGCGCGCATCCTCGTCCTGCACCTCGGCGAGCGGCGCCCCGCGGCGGGACGGCCGCCCGCCGGGGAGGTCGATTTGCCGCAGCGCGTCGACGAGCCCGGCGAGATTCGCCGCGAGCGCAGTCGCGTCCCCGCTGTCGTCCGCGCTCGGGTGCTCGCCCTCGAGCCACGGGTAGATCCCCCACGGCCACGGATACCCCTCGCCCGGCCGCCCGGTCGCGAGGGGTAGGGGGAGCTCGACCGGGACGAGCGGCGCGAGCCGAGGCAGCCAGGCGCTGTCCTTCGCGATGCCGCCTGCACCCCACTCGGCCCGTGGCAGTCGGACGACCAGGCCGTCGCCGAGGCGGTAGAGCGCGTTGACGGTGCCGCTCGAGGGGACCGGCTCGATCGGTAGGCCGGCCCACTGCGGGAACTGCGCGGCCACCAGGCTCCGAACGAGCGTCGCGTCGGTCTCGAGCTCGTCCTCGTGCATCTTCGACGGCGGGATCGTGGAAAGGTAGCCGCGGTGGACTTCCACTTCGAGACCGAGGTGCGCGTGCGCTTCGCCGAGACCGACGCGCAGGGCATCGCCCACAAATCGGTCTACCTCGTCTGGTTCGAGCTCGCGCGAATCGACTACCTCGCGCGCTTCCGCGGCGGCTACCCGGGCCTGCGCGCGGACGGGATCGAGGCCCTGACGATCGAGTCGCACGTCCGCTACCTCGTCCCGGCGCGCTTCGACGACCGGCTGACGATCCGCGCCCGCTGCGGCGAGGTGCGCGGTGCCCGCTTCCGTTTCGACTACGCGGTCGACCGCGACGGAGAGGCCGTGGCCGACGGATGGACGCACCACGCCTGCGTCGACGCGAGCACGCACCGGCCGACGCGCGTGCCGTCCTGGCTCGCCGACGAGATCGCTACGGCTGAGCGGTGACGCCGGTGGGGCCAGTGGGCCCGCTCGGCCCTGAGGGGCCCTTGTGCGGCGGCGGAGGCGGGGGTGCCGGCTTGGGCCTGTGCTTCGTCCCTACGCGCACGACACGCGGCTCGCCCCGGTAGGACGAGTACCACGTGTTGTCATAGAGCAGGTTCCCGTTCGCCGTGTAAACGCGGCGGCGGACGCTGGTGGAACGCGACGGCTCGCCGCTCTCCTCGACCACAGTCGAGCCGATGTACATCGATGGGTCGGGGACGCGATCGAGCGGCGCCCCGCCGGTCTCCTCGAGCGGCCGGGTGTCGCTGACGACGCGGCGGTGTAGCGGCGCGCCGTAGAGCTCGACGTCCAGCGAGTAGGAGCCGACGTACGTCCGCAGCAGGATCCAGTGGGCGGTGTCGTTGACGAACTTCAGGTCGACGTCGGGGTAGTTGACGGTCGCGTCGCGTCCCTGCGGGTAGTGGCTGATGTAGAGCGCGTGGTTCGTGCGCTCGGTGATCTTCAGCCCGGCCTCGTACGCAGCGTTGAAGACGGTCGTCGAGACCTGGCACACGCCTCCGCCGAGGCCCGTCGTGAGCTCGCCGTTGATGATCACCGGCGCCTCGCGAAAGCCTTTGTCCGCGGTCCGGTCGCCGGTCGCGCGGTTGAACGAGAAGGTCGCGCCCGGCGCGATCAGCTTCCCGTCGACGAGGTGTGCGACGAGCTGGACGTTGTGGATGCGGTTCGGGTCGCCGCCGTAGATCGTCTCGTAGCCGCCGATCCTCGTCGTGATCCCGAGCGCTCGCGCCTGCGCGGTCGTCCGGTTCGGCTTGACGTGGGTGACGACGACGCGCGCGGTTCGGTCGGTCGGCGCGAGCGCGGCGGCCAGGATGTTGCGGCCGGTGGCGAGCTCGTGCACGACCCGGCCGTTGCGCGCCGGGACGACGACCACGCGGCCGCTCTGAAGCGGGCGGAACGTCGCGTCGCGCGCGGGCTTGTCGATCCCACGGCCGAGCTTGGCGAAGTAGCGGGTCGCTCCGGGCCCGCCCACGCGCAGCGCCCGCGTGCCGTCGCGCGGCAGCGTGAGCATCGCGGCCAGCTGCTGCTTCGGCAACCACCACGACGCGACGCCGAGCTGCATCCGCACCGGGCGGGCGAGCGCCGTCCGAACCTTTGCGGCAACCGGAGCGAGGTCAATGCCCTCGACCTGTGGCTCGTCGCTGTGCACCGGCAGCGCGACGCGGCGGTCTCGCTGGAAGCCGGCGAGCGACTGGACGATGACGTCGCTCGCGGCGTCACGGTCGAGCACGTGCCCGGCCTGCGCCGGCACGACAACCGGCCGCAGCCGCCGCAGCACGAGCGCGGCGTCCCGGTGCGGGCGGTCGAGCACCTTGCCCATGCGGCCCACCTCGAAGGCGAGCGCGTTCTCGAGCACGCGCGTCGGAGGCGAGACGTCCGCGCCGAAGACACGGACGCCGAGCCGCCGGAAGCCGCGGATCGGCGCGAGCCCGTCGCCCTGGTCGAGGGCGAGCTTCACGGCCGCGTTCCAGTCGGTCTCGACGCCGAGGCTTACCGGCTTCAGTCGCCACTCGTGGCCACCGGCTGTGAAGGTGACCGGGACCTGCGCGAGCTGGGCCGACTGCGCCTCGAGCTTCGCCCGCGCCTCCGCCGCCGTCAGGCCGCCGACGTCGATGCCGTCGATGCTGACGCCCGAGGCAATGCGGCTCGGAGAGCCGGCGAATATGAATCCGAGCACGGCGCCGCCCACGACCGCGACAACCCCCAGCACGGCCAGACGCTGCAAGAGCAGCTTCCTGGAACGGCTGCGGCGCCGGTCGCGGACCCGGACCGCACCAGTCCCTGCCTCGACGCGCAACGCCCGGGAGTGTACCGATGGGGTCAGCGGGCGTCAGAAGGTAAACAGATCAATACCACCGGCCACCGCGATCGTCGCTCCGGTGACGTACGAGGCAAGGTCGGAGCAGAGGAAGGCGATCACGTTCGCGACCTCCTCGGGCTCGCCGGTGCGCCTCAGCGCGGTGCGCCTGACCATCCGTTCGTTCATCTCGGGATCGCCGAACCCGAAGGCCTCGGTGCCGATGATCCCGGCCACGATCGCGTTCGCGGTGACGCCGTGCCGCGCGCCCTCGAGCGCGAGCGTCTTCGTCAGTCCGACCACGCCTGCCTTCGTCGCGGCGTAGCTCGCCTGGCCGAAGCCGCCGAGCGTTCCGGCCACGGACGACATGGTCACGATCCGCCCCCAGCCGCGCTCGACCATGGCGGGCCACACCGCCTGGGCGCAGTTGAAGACGCCCGTCAGGTTGACGCGTAGGTCGCGCTCCCAGAGCTCCGGCGACTGGCCCTCGAGCCGCGCGACGTGGTCGAGCGTGCCGGCGTTGGCGACGAGGATGTCCGGTGGGCCGAGCTCCGTCGCGACCGCGGCGTCGACCTGTGCGCGGTCGGTGACGTCGCAGCGGACGGCAACGGCGCGACGGCCGAGCGCGCGGATCTCCTCGGCCGTCTGCTCGGTGTAGACGAGGCCCTGCGCCTTCGCGGCCTGTGCGAGCGGCCCGTACTCGTCGGCGCCCTCGCCGGACTCGAGCTGGATGTCCGCGAGCACGACGTCAGCACCTGCCCGCGCCAGGGCCAGCGCGTCAGCCCGTCCGATGCCGCGAGAGCTCCCGGTGACGAGAGCGACACGCCCCGAAAGGTCAATCTCGAGGGAGATAAATCTCCCTAGCGATCACCAGGCGCTGGATCTGCGAGGTGCCCTCGTAGATCTGGAACAGCTTCGCGTCGCGCATCAGCTTCTCGACCGGGTACTCCTTGATGTAGCCGTAGCCCCCGAAGATCTGGACCGCGTCAGTCGTGACCTTCATCGCCGTGTCGGCGGCAAAGCGCTTTGCGTACGACGACTGCAGCGTCGCGCGCTTGCCCTGGTCGAGCAGCCACGCCGCCTGCCAGACGAGCAGGCGCGCGGCCTCGATCTCGGCCGCCATGTCCGCGACGAGGAAGTTGACGCCCTGGTTCATCGCCACCGGCTGGCCGAAGTGGACGCGCTCCTTCGAGTCCTGGACCGGGTGCTCGAAGGCCGCCCGCGCGACGCCGACCGCGCCGGCCGCCGTGCCCGGCCGGGTGCGGTCGAGCGTCTGCATCGCGATCTTGAAGCCATGTCCCTCCTCGCCGAGCCGGTTGGAGGCGGGCACCTTCACGTCCTGGAAGGCGAGCGCCGAAGTGTCGGTCGCGCGCTGGCCCATCTTGTCGAGGTGCTTCTCGACGACGACGCCGTCGGTGTCGGTCGGGACGATGAAGGCGGTGAGCCCGCGGTGGCGCGCGTCCTTGTCGGTCGAGGCGAACGCGATCACCCACGAGGCGTGGCCGGCGTTGGTGATGAACATCTTCGAGCCGTTGATGACGTAGTCGTCGCCGTGGCGCGTAGCCGTCGTCTGGATTCCGGAGACGTCCGAGCCCGCGTTCGGCTCGGTCAGCGCGAACGAGCAGAGGATCGGGTCTTCGAGCAGCGGCGGCAGCCACTCGCGCTGCTGCTCCTCGGTGCCGGCGATCAGCATCGGAAGCGCGCCGAGGATGTTGGCCACGATCGCCGTGCCGATGCCGGAGCAGCCCCAGCAGAGCTCCTCGCCGAGGACCGCGCCGTCCATCGAGCCGAGGCCCGCCCCGCCGAGCTCCTCGGGAACGTGCGGGTTCATCAGCCCGACCTCGTGCGCCTTCGCGATCACGTCCGCCGGGTGGGTCTGGTGCTCGTCGTACTCGGCTGCCTTCGGGCGGATCTCCTTCTCCGCGAACTCGTGCGCCAGCTCGCGCAGCGCGCGCTGCTCCCCCGTCAGCTCGAAGGAGACCCCGGTGCCGGTTGCCTCTGTCGTGGCCATGTTCTCCGCCTGGAGTTGTTGACTGACTAGTCAGTCAAACAGTAGCCGCGGCCTAGCCCCAGCGAAACCCGACCGCTTCGGGCGCGGGCTCGAGCGGGCTCGGCGGGAGCCCCGGGCTCGGCTCCGGCGCGTTGTACTCGCGCGGAGCGACGTCGTTCGGGCCGTCGGGATGGAAGAGCGAGGCGAGGTACTGCACCTGCCCGCGTCCCGGGCCGAGCTCGAACATGCCACCGCCGTAGAGCGCGATGCCGTTGGCGTCGCAGTGCTCATAGAACGCGAGCAGCTCGTGCAGCCGGC
>JBEVNN010000212.1:0-5658 GCA_040508095.1 Gaiellaceae bacterium | reverse complement strand
AGCGGCTCGTACGTCCCGAGCCCGAAGACCGGGTGCTGCTTCCGCAGCTCGACGAAGCGGTGCAGCCAGCGCAGCAGCGAGGTCGGCGTCCGCAGCTGCGCCTCGACATTCACCGCCGCGTAGCCGTAGACGGTATCCATCAGCGGCGGCAGGTAGAGCTGCGCGAAGTCGGCGGTCGAGAAGCCGCCGTTGCGGTCGCCGGTCCAGTGCATCGGCGTGCGCACGCCGTCGCGGTCGCCGAGGAAGACGTTGTCGCCCATCCCGATCTCGTCCCCGTAATAGAGGACGGGTGAACCCGGCAGCGAGAACAGGATCGCGTGCATCAGCTCGATCTCGTCGCGGCCGTTGTCGAGCAGCGGCGCAAGGCGCCGCCGGATCCCGAGATTGAGCTTCATGCGCGGGTCCTTCGCGTACTCGGCGTACATGTAGTCGCGCTCGTCGTCGGTGACCATCTCGAGCGTCAGCTCGTCGTGGTTGCGCAGGAACAGCCCCCACTGGCAGTTGTCCGGGAGCGAGGGCGTGCGCTCGAGGATCTCGTACATCGGCGTTGCGTCCTCGCGGCGGAGCGACATGAACATCCGGGGCATGATCGGGAACTGGAACGCCATGTGGCACTCGTCGCCCTCGCCGAAGTACTCGACGACGTCCTCCGGCCACTGGTTCGCCTCCGCGAGCAGGACGCGGTCGGGGTAGCTCGCGTCGACCTCCTCCCGGACGCGCTTGAGGTATTCGTGCGTCCGCGGGAGGTTCTCGCAGTTCGTCCCCTCGTCCTCGTAGAGGTACGGCACCGCGTCCAACCGGAAGCCGTCGATGCCGAGGTCGAGCCAGAAGCGCAGCACGCGCAGCATCTCGTCCTGCACCTCCGGGTTCTCGTAGTTGAGGTCGGGCTGGTGGGAGAAGAAGCGATGCCAGTAGTACTGGCCGGCCAGCGGGTCCCAGGTCCAGTTCGATGGCTCGGTGTCGACAAAGATCACGCGCGCGTCGGGGTAGCCGTCGTCGGTGTCCGACCAGACGTACCAGTCGCGCTTCGGCGACTCGGGCGAGCTGCGCGCCTCCTGGAACCACGGGTGGTCGGAAGAGGTGTGGTTCATGACGAGGTCGGCGATCACCCGGATCTGCCGCTGGTGCGCCGCGTCGACGAACGCGCGGAAGTCCTCGACCGTCCCGTAGTCGGGGTGGATGTCGTAGAAGTCGGCGATGTCGTAGCCGCCGTCCCGCAACGGCGACGGATACATCGGGAGGAGCCAGATGCAGTCGATCCCGAGCCACTCCAGGTAGTCGAGCTTGTCCGTCACTCCCCGCAGGTCTCCCATTCCGTCGGCGTTCCCGTCGAAGAACCCGCGCACGTGGATCTCGTAGAAGACCGCGTGCTTGAACCACAGCGGGTCGGACTCGAACCAGTGCCCTGCTTCGCTCACCGTTGCACGTGGAGGATGTGGGACTGCCCCGGTTCGAGCCGGACGTAGTTGCGGCCGATGCGCCAGTGGAAGTCGGCCTCGGCGAGCAGGTCGCGGACGGTGAAGGCCGGCGGGAGACCGAGCGCGGCCGGAACGATCGCGACGCCTTCCTGCGGGTTGCGCTGGTCGAGGTTGACGACGACGAGCGCATCGTCCTTCGCGTAGGCGAGCAGCTGCTCGTTCTCGGTGTCGAGCCAGCGCAGGTTCTCGAGGCGCTGGAAGGCGGCGTGCTCTCGCCGGATCGTGTTCAGGCGTTGCACGAGCGGCAGCAGCTCCCCGTCGAGGCTGCGTTGCTTCCGCTCGTACTTCTCCGAGTCGAGGTACTCCTCGCTCCCCGCGGCCGCGGGCACATTCTCGAACGACTCGAACCCCGAGTAGATCCCGTAGCTCGGGCTGAGCGTGGCCGCGAGCACGAGCCGCGCCTCGAACGCCGGCCGGCCCCCGCGCTGCAGATACTCGTGGAGGATGTCGGGCGTGTTCGCGAAGAAGTTCGGCCGCAGGAACGGCGTCCACTCGAGCAGTTGCGCCATCAGCTCGTGGAGCTCGGCCTTCGTGTTCTTCCAGGTGAAGTAGGTGTAGGACTGCTGGAAGCCGACCTTGCCGAGCGTCGTCATCATCGCGGGCCGCGTGAAGGCCTCCGAGAGCAGCACGAGCTCGGGCTCACGCGCGCGCACCTCGCCGATCAGCCACTCCCAGAACGACACCGGCTTGGTGTGCGGGTTGTCGACGCGGAAGACCCTCACGCCGCGGTCGACCCAGAAGAGCATCACGTCACGCAAAGCGTTCCAGAGCCCTTCGCGGTCCTCGCTGTCGAAGTTCACGTTGTAGATGTCCTGGTAGCGCTTCGGCGGGTTCTCGGCGTACTTCAGCGTCCCGTCCGGGCGGCGGTGGAACCACTCCGGGTGCTCCTTCAGCCACGGGTGGTCCGGCGAGCACTGGATCGCGTAGTCCAGCGCGACCTCGATGCCCTGCTTCCGCGCGGCCGCTACGAGGCGCTCGAAGTCCTCGAGCGTGCCGAGCTCGGGGTTGACCGCGGTGTGGCCGCCCTCCTCGGCGCCGATCGCCCACGGGCTGCCCGGGTCGTCGGGGCCGGCGGTGAGCGTGTTGTTCGGGCCCTTGCGGTTGGTGAGGCCGATCGGGTGGACCGGCGGCAGGTAGAGCACGTCGAAGCCGAGCTCGGCGAAGTGCGGCAGCTGCGCCTCGACTCCCTCGAAGCCGCCCCACGAGCGCGGGAACAGCTCGTACCAGGCGCCGAAGCGGGCGAGCGGCGTGTCGACGTCGGCGCGCAGCGTCTCGGAGGCGGTGCGCTCGAGCCGCTCCCCCGGCTCCGCCTTGAGCGCCTCGTCGACCGTCACCTGCTCGCGTCCGAGCAGCAGCGCGGCCTCCGCCAGCTCGCTCGAGAGATCCTTCTGGCCTCCCTCGACCTTGCGCCGCAGCTCCCACTGGAACGAGCGCACCGGGTCGACCCACCCCTCGACGCGGTACGACCAGCGGCCGCAGGAATTCGGGACGAAGGTCGCGGCCCAGCGGTCGTTGCCGAGGTCGTCCATCGGCGTCTCCCGCCACCGCGTCGCGCCGGGCCCCTTGGTCCGGAGCGCCGCGCCGAGCACCTCGTGGCCGTCGCGGAAGATCGTCGCCTCCACGCGAACCTCGTCGCCGACACAGGCCTTGAGCGGGTAGCGGCCACAGTCGACGAGCGGCGTGATGTTCTGGATCTGGATGCGGGGGGCCATGCTCTGCTCCGTGTCAGTTTCGATCCGACCCGAACCGTAAACAGCGCGCCGTGGAGCTGAGCCGGTCAAGCGGTGTGTTGTTGCACCCGACCTCGCTTCCCGGCGGGCGTCTGGGCGAGGAGGCGTACAGCTTCGTCGACTGGCTGGCCGAGGCCGGCCAGTCCTGGTGGGAGGTGCTCCCGCTCGGGCCGCCCGACGAGCACGGCTCGCCGTATCGCGCCCGCTCGGCCTTCGCCGGCTCGACCGCGCTGCTCGCGGAGCCCCGCGCACCGGTTTCCACGGACGAGGTCGATGACTTCGTTGCCCGTCACGCGTACTGGTCAGCCGAGTGGGCAGCGTATGAACGTCGCGGTGCGCTGGAGGGGCAGGTGCGGTTCGAGCGCGAGTGGTCGACGCTGCGGCGCTACGCCTCGGCCAGGGGCGTGCGCATCTTCGGCGACCTGCCGATCTACGTCTCGGACGCGGGCGCCGACCTCGCCTCGCACCCGGAGCTCTTCGACACCCGGCTTGTCGCCGGAGCACCGCCGGATGCCTACAGCGCCACCGGCCAGCTCTGGGGCAATCCCACGTACCACTGGCGAGCGGTGCGGGCGGAGGCGTACCGCTGGTGGACCGAGCGCTTCCGCCGCACGTTCGAGCTCGTCGACCTCACGCGGCTCGACCACTTCCGCGGCTTCGTCTCGTACTGGGCCGTCCCGGCGGGCGCGAAGACGGCGAAGGCCGGCCGCTGGCGGCGCGGGCCCGGGATCGAGCTTTTTGAGGCGGCGCAGCGCGAGCTCGGGGAGCTGCCGCTCGTGGCGGAGGACCTCGGCAGCGTCACACCGGCGGTCTACCGACTCCGTGACCGGCTCGGGCTGCCGGGGATGGTCGTGCTCCAGTTTGGCTTCACGCGCAGGCGATCGAGCCCGCACCGGCTCGAGAACCATCCCGAGCACGCCGTCGTCTACACCGGCACCCACGACCACGACACCGCGCTCGGCTGGTGGTCGTCGCTCTCGCCGCGGACGCGGCAGGAGACAGGCCTCGACCCGGCCGACCCCGCGTGGTCGCTGATCGAGCTCGCGCTCTCCTCGCGCGCGCGGCTCGCGATCGTCCCCGTCCAGGACGTGCTCGGCCTCGGTAGCGAGGCGCGGCTGAACACCCCCGGCCGCCCGGACGGAAACTGGACGTGGCGCCTCCGCCGCGGCCAGCTGACGAGCGAGCACGCCGCCCGCCTGCGCGAGGCGACTAGCGCAGCCGGACGCGGCGCGGACGACCGCAGTCTCGTCCACGGGCGCTAGGCTCGCCCCGATGCTCGAAGGCTTCACCGCGGGCGACAACGCCATCCTCGCCGCGCTTCTCGCAGCCGGCCTCCTGCTACTCGTCGCCTCCCAGTTCATTCGGGTTCCGTACCCGATCCTGCTCGTGCTCGGCGGGCTCGCGATCGCCTTCATCCCGGGCATGCCGACGGTCCAGCTCGCACCGAACCTCGTGCTCGTCGCCGTGCTGCCACCCCTCCTCTACGGCTCGGCCTTCTTCACCTCGCTCCGGGAGCTGCGGGCGAGCCTGAAGCCCATCCTGCTGCTGGCGATCGGGCTCGTGCTGATCACGATGGTCGCGGTCGCGGTCGCCGTCCACGCCGTCATCCCCGGGCTCGGCTGGTCCGGAGCCTTCGTGCTCGGCGCGCTCGTGTCGCCGACGGATCCCACCGCCGCCACCTCGATCGCGCAGCGGCTGGGCCTGCCTCGGCGCCTGATCACCGTGATCGAGGGCGAGAGCCTCGTCAACGACGGCACCGCGCTCGTCGCACTCAAGTTCGCCGTGGCCGCGGTGGTGACCGGCACCTTCTCGCTGGCGGAGGCGACCGGCGAGTTCGCGCTCAACGTGGTCGGGGGGATCGCGGTCGGGCTCGCAGTCGGCTACCTGATCCGGCAGCTGCGGCGCCGCGTGGACAACCCGCCGGTCGAGATCACGATCTCGCTCCTGAGCGGCTATTTCGGCTACCTCCCCGCGCGCGCCCTGGGCGTCTCGGGTGTGATCGCGGCCGTGACGGTCGGCATCTACATGGGCTGGCACACGCCGGAGCTGACGAATGCCCAGGTGCGCCTGCAGGGGGTTGCCGTCTGGGAGGTCGTCTTCCTGATCCTGAACGCCCTGCTCTTTGCGCTCATCGGGCTGCAGCTGCCGTCGATCGTGGACGCCCTCTCCGCTCACACGACGATGCAGCTGATCGGGTACGCCGCCCTGGTCAGCGCGGTCGTGATCGCAGCCCGCTTCGCCTGGGTCTTCTCGAGCGGATTCGTAGGCCACGCCGTGAGCCGGCGCTTCAGACGCGAAGATCCCGCGGCCTCGTGGGCCTCGAAGACGGTGCTCTCCTGGTCCGGCATGCGCGGCGCCGTCTCGCTCGCCGCCGCGCTCGCGCTCCCGCTGACGGTCGACTCCGGTGCCTCGTTCCCGAACCGCAACCTGATCATCTTCCTCACCTTCAG
>JBEVNN010000184.1:0-2708 GCA_040508095.1 Gaiellaceae bacterium | reverse complement strand
TCCGGCTGGAAGTCGGTCGAGCGCCGCCTGTCGACGCTCGAGCGGAAGCTCGAGTCCGGCGAGGGCGCGATGGTCTACCGCATCGAAGAGCGCCGCACCGGCTGAGCCCTGGCAGCAACCCGCGACTCGACCGCCAGCCCGATCAACCCGAGCGCGACCGCGAACCACAGCGTCGCGAGCCGGATCAGCAACGTCGCCGCGGCGGCGGCGGCCCTCGACGTGTTACCGAGCACACGGATCAGCCCGATCATGCTCGCCTCGGCGACGCCGAGCCCGCCTGGGAGGAACGAGGCGGCGCCTGCCAGGCTGCCGAGCGAGAAGGCGACGACCGTGTCGGCAAGCGACAGGTTGAGGCCGAGGCCGCGCACGCAGACGTAGGCCGCCAGGCATTCGCAGAACCAGGAGACGGCCGAGAGCAGCGTCATCCCGACGAGCAGCGGCGTCCTCAGCAGGGCGCGCGAGGCCTCGGTCGCCTCGCCGAAGAACGCGAAACGCTCGAGCAGCGGGCTCCGCACGACCGCGACCACGCCGACGACGCCGACGAATGCGGCAACCAGAAGCGGCCAGCTTCGCGTCCCGGCACCGCCGACGAGCGCGAGGACGACGACGCCGCTCGCGTCCGTGACGCGCTCCGCGAGCACGACCGGAGCCGAGCGCCGGACCGGGACGCCGTACGACCGGTGCAGCAGCGCGCACTTCAGCAGCTCCCCGAGTTTGGCGGGCGTGATCGTCATCGTCAGGCCCGCTGCGAAGATGGCGAGGCTCCCGCCCCAGGGAACGTGGACGTCGACGCGGTCGAGATACCACTGCCACCGCCAGAAGCGCAGCAGGTAGTTGAGCGCAGTGAACGCAAGTGCGAGCGGGAACAGCTCCCAGCGGAAGCTCGCCAGCTCGTCGCCCAGCTGGCCGAAGTCGGCGTACAGCCCGAGGCCGAGCACCACGGCGACCGTGAGCACGGCGACGAGAACAAGAGTGCGTTTCAGGAGAAAGCGAGGATGGCCGCGGCGGTCACGATCCAGCCCGCGACGGCGAGCAGGATCGGCACGTCTGTCAGCAGCACCTGCTCGGGCTCCTCGCCGACGTCGTCGCGGTGCATCAGCAGCAGGTAACGGAAGACGCCGAAGACGACGAACGGCACCGTCGCGAGCAGGACGCGCGAGTGGTTGCCGGTGAGCGTGTAGATCGCGTACGCGATCACGGTGGCCGAGGCGACGATCGCGGTCAGCTGGTCAACGAGCTCGAGCGAGTAGCCGTCGAGCACCGGCCGCCCCGGTGTGCGGCCGGCCCCCACGAGCACGAGCTCGCCCCGGCGCTTCGCCAGCGCGAGAAAGAGCGCGAGCAGCGCCGTGCAGAGCAGCAGCCAGCCGGAGATCGGGACGTGCACCGCCTCCGCGCCCGCGGCGGCGCGGATGACGAAGAGCGCCGCGATTGCGCTGACGTCGAGCAGCGCGACGTGCTTCAGCCTCAGCGTGTACGCGGCCTGGAGTACGGCGAACGCGGCGATCAGCAGCACCGAGGGAAGCCCGAGCGGCGCGACCAGCACGAGCGCCAGCAGGGCGAGCGCGCCGGCGATCGTCAGCGCAGCCCGCGGCGAAAGCTCGCCGCGCGCGATCGGGCGCGAGCGCTTGATCGGGTGTAACCGGTCGTCCTCGCGGTCGCGCACGTCGTTCGCGAGGTACGACGCGCTCGAGATCGCGCAGTAGGCGATGAAGCAGACGCACGCGTCGAGCCAGCGCCACGGGTCGCCGAGCTTCGCCGCGAAGACGAGGCCGGCAAAGACGAGCAGGTTCTTCGACCACTGCCGCGGTCGCAGTGCGACCAGCACTGCACGCGCGGGCGAGCGCCGGCGCGGCAGCGGGACGAGCTCGGGGGCGGCGGCCACGCGCGGATTCTGCCGTCAGCGCGGAGCGATCGGCGGCACAGCCGTGTTTCGCCGAGCCCTCCTATCTAGGGCGCACGGGCAGCATCAGCTCGAAGCGGCTGCCCTTCTCAGCCGAGCTCTCGAGGCTGATCCTCCCCCCGAGCGCGGCCGCGAGCTCGTTGGCGATCGCAAGGCCGAGGCCCGTGCCGCCCCCGCCGCGTGACCAGAACGGCCGGAAGATTCGCTCCCGCTCCGACGGCGGGATTCCGGGCCCGCTGTCGGCGACGCCGACGTAGACGGAGCCGTCCGTGGCCGAGAGCTCGAGCCCGACCGAGCCGCCGTCCGGGGTCCACCGGAAGGCGTTCGAGAGCAGGTTCGAGATGATTTGGAGCACACGGTCGCCGTCGGAGACGATCACCGGCTTGGCCTCGAGGTCGCAGCGGTACTCGATCCCTCGGCGCCGCGCATCCTCGGTGAACGTCGTGTACGCGCGGTCGACCAGCCGCTCCATGTCGACCTCTTCCTGCAGGACGGTGAACCGGTGGGCGTCCAGCTTGGCGAGGTCGAGCACGTCCCCCCCGAGCCGCTCGAGCCGTTCTCCCACGACGGCGATCACCTCGAACGACTCCCTGCGCGCCTCCTCGTCGGCGACGACGCCCTCGCGGAGGGCCTCGACGTGCCCGCGGATCGCGGTGAGGGGGGTGCGCAGCTCGTGCGTCACGCTCATCAGGAAATTCCGCTCCAGCTCCTCCGACTCGCTCAGGCGCGACGCCATCTCGCCGAAGCGGTCGGACAGCAGGCCGATCTCGCCGGCGGCGCCGCTCGGTACGTCGACGTCGTAGTTCCC
>JBEVNN010000182.1:0-8185 GCA_040508095.1 Gaiellaceae bacterium | reverse complement strand
GTCTCGCCGGTGCAGATCCCACCGTGGTGAGACCACACCGGAACTCCTGGGTTCGTGGCCTTTCGCCACTTCCACTCCTCGACCACTTCGGGATCGGCCTGCTTGATCAAGCCGCGAAGCCTGGAGAGCGTCTGGCCTCGCCAGTCGCCCAGCTCTTCGATCTTCGCGTCGATCAGCTGACTCGGAGACTCGGCCTGCTGTGCGGAATCCTTCGTCATTGACGTACCCCTCCTTTGATCTTCTCCAGCAGCGCGTCGACGCGAGCGAAACCCTGGTTCGCGCCCTCCTCGACGCCGTACTGCATCGTGGTGTCTCGCTGCTCGGTCGTCTCGAAGCGCATCGTCTGCGTCAGCTTCGTCTGCTCGCCGAGATCCTCGAACTCGAGCGTCTGGAGATGGTTCTGGAACGTTTGCACCAGGCGCTCGGGCGGCTCGACCTCGCGGAACTCGCCCTCGACGACGCCGAAGGCCGTTCGGAACCGGTAGGTGCCGCCGGGACGGACGTCCATCTCCTCTACGACGGTCCCGTCGCCCCACCACTCGGGGATCAGCTCCGGATCCGTCCACACGGAGTAGACGTGAGTACGCGGTGCGTCGAAGAGCCGCTCGACGCGGATCTCGAGCTCGTTCGGGGTGGTGACGGTGGTGCTCATGGTGCTCCTTTCGTCCGTTCGACGACCTGCGCGAAGCGGTCGAGCCGTTGCAGCCACGTGCTGATGCCCTCGAACGCGTAAGGCGCGAGCATGCACCTGCGGGCACGGCCGACCTTCTGCGTCGTGACGAGCTCGGCCTCCTCGAGCAGCCGGATGTGCTTCTTCATCCCGGTCAGCGACATGCCGAAGGGCCCGGCCAGCTCGCTGATCGTCGCGCTGCCGCCGCCGAGCCGCTCGAGCACGGCGCGCCGGGTCGGATCGCCGAGTGCCGCGAACGCACGGTCGACGGAAGTAGAATACTGAACCATTGAGTTCAGTATTGCAAATCACCCGCGGATGGGCAAGTGCGGCGCGCGCCATCAATCATCCGATCGGGGTGGTGTGCGTGGGGCAAGCCCCAATCAGGCTCGCGCGGTGCGCCGCGCCGGCCATTGGATCCCGCTTCTGGCTCTTGCCGCGCTCGCGGGGTTCGCCCTTGCCGCCTGCGGCGGGGGCGGCGGGGGAGCACTCAGCACGAGGACCGGGATCACGCGCACGTTCAGCACCGAGACCGCGACGACGACGGTCACGACGACGGCGCCTGCGCCTCCTCCACCTCCGGCCCCGACCCCGGCTGCCTCCTCCTCGAGCGGGACTCCGTGGGGCTGGATTGCTCTCGGCATCGGGCTCGCCCTGGTCGTGCTGATCGCGTTCCTGGTTTGGCACCGGCGCCGGTCGGGTGCCGTGGCCTGGGGCGCCAAGACCGCCGACCTCAACCGCCGCGGCCTCGTCGCGCTCGACGACGTCCTCGCCAAGGGCTCGCTCGTCACCGGCCAGATCGAGGCGCTCGCCGCCGAGGCGCGATCGCTCGAGGCGCGCGCACCCGACGATGTCTCGAAGGCTGCGGCCGCGAACGTGCGCTCGCGCCTCGATGAGCTCGCGGCGGCGCTCGAGACCGACCGGACGTTGCGGCTTGGCTCGCCGCCGCCGAGCTCCGAACAGCTCGCCTACTCGACCGCGCTCATCCGCCAGCAGGCCGAGCAGCTGCAGGGCGCGTTGCGCCCGTCGGGTCCCTAAATCCCGATGGTGCTACGCTCTGTAGCACCATGCTTGGAACCGTCGACCGGGACGACGCGCTGCCGCTGCACGAGCAGGTTGCAGCCGAGATCCGCCGCGCGATCGCCGACGGCGAGGCGGGACCGGGGGACAGGCTCCCGCCGGCCCGTGATCTCGCCGCGGTGCTCGGTGTGAACTCGAACACCGTCCTCCGCGCGCTGCGGATGCTGCGGGACGAGGGGTTGCTCGAGTTCCGGCGCGGCCGCGGCGTGACCGTGGCCGGCACGCCCGAGCACGGCGCGGTCCTCGCGCGCGCGCGTGAACTAATCCACTTCGCCCGCCAGCACGGCTACCGGCCCGACGAGCTGGCGCGGATGATCGAGGAGCTCGCCTAGCTAGGGCGAGAGCAGCTCCTCGCGCCAGCCCTCGCGCGCGCGCGTGAACCTGATGCGGTCGTGCAGGCGGTCGTCGCGATGCTGCCAGAGCTCGATCGCCTCTGGCTCGAGCACGTAGCCGCCCCAGCGCTCGGGCCTCGGCGGTTCGCCGAGGGCGAGCTGCCGCTCGAACTCGGCTTCGAGCGCCTCGCGGCTCTCGATCCGCTCGCTCTGCTGCGAGGCCGCCGCGGCCGCGCGGGAGCGCACCGGGCGCGTTGACCAGTACGCATCGGATTCTTGCGGGGAGAGCCTGCGCACCGGTCCCTCGACCCGCACCTGCCGTCCGAGCGGCCGCCAGTAGAAGACGAGCGCGGCGCGCGGGTTGTCCGCGAGCTCGCGGCCCTTGCGACTCTCGTAACCGGTGAAGAACGTGAAGCCGCGCTCGTCGGCGCTCTTCAGCAGCAGCATCCGCGCCGAGGGCCTGCCCTCCGCGTCGGCGGTTGCGAGGGTCATCACCTCCGGAAACTCGACACCTGCGGCCCGCGCCTCCTCGAACCACTCGTGGAACGTCTCGAGGGGGTCGGTCAATGCCAGCCGTTCTCGAGCAGCTCCCGAACCTCCTCGACCCCCGCCTGCCACATCCGCACGACCTGGTCGTCGGGGAGCTCGTAGTCGCCTTCGAACACACCGTCCCCCAGCAGCTCGCGCAGCTCCTCCGGGTTCGCGGCGCGAAAGGCCGCGAAGTCGAGCGGCGGTTTGGGCTTGCTCGGGAGCTCGATGCCGTCGAGGCGCGTCCAGGGGAAGTTCTCGGACCAATTGGCGTGGCTCGGCTCGGCACGCGCCTCGCGCGCGGCCGCCGCGACGCGGGGGCTCGACCACCAGCTGTGGAACAGCGCCTTCGCGTCCGGGTGGAACGCGACCCACTCGCGCACGAGGGCGTTGCCGGGCAGGTTGCCGCCGTGGCCGTTGACCACCAGGAAGCGGCGGAAGCCCTGCGCGTGCAAGGAGTCGAGGAGATCCCGCAGCACGGCGATGAACGTCTCGAGCCGCAGCGTCGGGCTGCCGGGGTAGGCCGCAAAGTTCGGCGTGAGGCCATAGGAGAGCGCGGGCAGGACGAGCACGCCCAGCGGCTCCGCGGCTTCGGCCGAGACGCGCTCCGCGAGGATGTTGTCGGTCTCGAGCGAGAGGTAGCCGTGTTGCTCCGTCGACCCGATCGGCAGTACCACGCGGTCGTCGCGCGAGAGGTACTCCTCGACCTGCATCCAGTTGAGGTCGCGGGCCCGCACGTTCAGGACCGCTCCAGCGAAGCGTGCCGGCGGCTGAGGATCTCGAACCAACGCAGCAGCGCATACCCGGCGATCCCGTAGATCGCCCCCACGAGCAGCTCGGCGCCGAGCAGGTCGGTGACGTCGCCTAGCGACGCGCCGGCCGCCAGCTGCCGGGCCGCCTCGATCGCGTGCGTGAACGGCATGCCCTGCGCCGCGGTGCTCATCCAGCCGGGAAGCGAGTCGAGCGGCACGTTCGCGCCTGTGAAGATCAGCAGGAAGCCGAAAATCACGTTGGAGAGCACGGCGTTCTCCCGGATTCGCAGGCTCAGGGCGGCGTTGACCAGCCCCAGACCCGTGCAGGACAGCGCCGCGATCAGGACGACGAGCAGGAGCGGCGCCAGGGAGCTCGTGGGCAGATGCACGCCTAGGATCAGCGAGCCCGCGAACAGTGCGAACGCGGCCACGAACGCGCCGTTCAGCACCACCGGCAGCGACCGTCCGAAGAAGAGCGGGATCCGCGGCGCCGGGCTGACCAGGATCGCGCTGAGTGTGTTCTGGAAGCGCTCGCCGCCGATCGCCTGCGACATCGCGAACAGGCACGGGATCGAGGCGTACTGCAGGGCGTTTCCGATCAAGTAGAACTTGTCCGACTCCAGCCCCGCGGAGCGCCCGATGTAGGCGAACAGCAGGATCTGGAAGAGCGGCGCGATCAGCATCGTCGGCACGTAGATCCACGGCGTCAGCCAGTAGAAGAGCGCCCGGAAGCTGGTGACCCCGCCGACGAAGAAGATGCGGGCCGAGACGATCACGTCAGCGAGAGGGAGCCGCGGGCCCGGGCGTCGTAGAGCACCCGGTTGGTCACGAGCACGGCGAAGGCGACGTAGACCGCGCCGAGGCCGAGGCAGAGGAGCAGGTCGGGCAGCGGGGTGCCGCCGAGCGCCGACTCGCGGATGGCGTTCATGCCCCAGGTCGGCGCGAGCACCCAGGAGATCGGTCGGACCCACTGGGGGAGCAGGGAAAGCGGCACGAGGAAGCCGCAGATCAGCCAGACGGGGTACTCGAAGAAGTTCCCGAGCACCCAGGCGGCGCGGAAGCGGACGAACGAGACCGCGAACAGCAGTCCCAGCCCGGCGAACGCGAGCACGGTGCCGAGGACTGAAAGCGCGAACAACAGCGGATGCTCGATCGTCAGCGGGATCCCGAAGGCGAAGCGGCCCCAGAGGAGCGTCGCGGTGAGGTTGTAGATCCCCACGGTCGCCAGGCCGAGCGTGGAGGGGAACAGGATGAGCGAGAAGTGGCGCGGTGCCGCGACGAGCAGCTCGAGCGTCCCCCACCAGCGCTCACGCTGCATCGCCGAGCCGGCCGACGTGCTGACGGACGACCACATCCCCATGACAGCCGCGCCGAGGGAGGCGTAGACAAGTGTCCTCGGGCTCGAGCCGGCGCGGAAGACGAAGAAGGCGGTCGTCGCGAAGAACAGCGGGTAGATCACGTTCCCGATCCCGTCGAACGGCGAGCGCATGATCATCTTGAACTGGAGCTTCCAGCTCACGAACACGAAGCGCAGCGACCTCATTCGGCCACCAGCGCCACGTAGGCGTCCTCGAGCGTCGGCTCGCGGTGCGAGATGCGCCCGACATCGGAGCCGTTGAGACAGCCGAGGATCGCCTGTGTGAGCTCGGCACCCGGCCCCGTCTGCACGACGAGCACCTGCGCCTGCTCGCGCTCCTCGACCGCGACCGCGGTCACGCCGCCGAGGCCTCGCACACGTTCGACCGTCTCGCCCCCGACTCCGTAGACCTCGACCTCGACCACCGTGCCCTCGCCGACGCCGCGTTTGAGGTCGGCGGGCGTTCCCTCGGCGACGATCTCCCCCTGCGTGATCACCGCGATGCGGTCGCAGAGCGCGTCTGCCTCGAACATGTAGTGGGTCGTCAGCAGCACGGTCTTCCCGGCCTCGGTCAGCGACGCGATCGTCGCGCGCACGTCCCGGGCTCCAACGGGGTCGAGGCCGATCGTCGGCTCGTCGAGGAAGATCACCTCCGGGTCGTGCAGGAGCCCGCGCGCCACGTGGAGCCGCTGTTTCATCCCTCGCGAGTAGCCCTCCGCACGCTCGTGCTCTCGGCCGCGCAGCCCGACTAGCTCGAGCAGCTCTTCGATCCGCCGCTTCTGCTCGGCCGGCGGGACGCCGTAGAGCTCGGCGAAGTAGCGCAGGTTGTCGTACCCGGAGAGGCGCTCGTAGACGCCGCGGTCGCCGCCGAAAACGTAGCCGATGCGCTTCCGTACCTCGTGGGCGTTCTTCACGACGTCGATTCCGAGGACTCGCGCCGTCCCTGCGGTGGGGATCAGCAGCGTGATCAGCATCTTGATCGTCGTCGTCTTCCCGGCCCCGTTCGGGCCGAGCAGCCCGAAGAGCTCGCCCTCTCGGACCTGGAAGTCGATCCCGCGCACGGCCTCGATCTGCTTCGCCTTCCGGCGAACCGTCCCCGTATGCGTCTTGTAGGTCCGCCGCAGTCCCTCGGCCTCGATGGCAGCCACGGCGAGAGCCTAGCGATGAGAAATCCAGGAGAGGTCGCGCGCCAAGGCGTTGCTTGCAATGCCGCTAAACCCGGTTCGAGGGTGTGACGGCAGCGGAACCGCAGGAGGACGCCTCGCGTCGCGTCCGCTACACTCAGCGGCGCGCGGCGGCGTAGCTCAGTTGGTTAGAGCAGCGGAATCATAATCCGCGTGTCGGAGGTTCGAGTCCTCCCGCCGCTACCTCCTCGAAGGAATTCGGAGCAGCTAGGAACAACTATGGCAACCGGAGTAAGAGTCGGAATCACGCTCGCCTGCACGATCTGCAAGCGGCGCAACTACCAGACCCAGAAGTCGAAGCGGAACTCGCCGGATCGGATCGAGTTCAAGAAATACTGCCGTTGGTGCGGCAGGCACACTGTGCACCGGGAGACCCGCTAAGTGGCCCGACAGACCCGTTCCGAGCGCCGCGCTCGCCGCGCAGCGCAGGCCGAGAGCCGCGCCGCGCTCGAGCGCTCACCACAGCAGCGCCAGCCTCAGCAGCAGCAGCAGGTGCGCCCGACGCCTGCGCCGGCACAGGCCGACGGCCGCCACGTTCCGGGCGAGGGCGGCAAGCGCTTCGTCTCCGAGTCGTGGGCGGAGCTGAAGAAGGTCGACTGGCCCGGCCAGCACCAGCTGGTCCAGGGCACTGCCGTGGTGATCATCGCCTGCCTCATCACGGGCGTCTACCTGTTCCTCGCAGACGAGCTCTTCCGGCGCTTCGTCCAGCACGTCCTGCTCGGAGGCTGACGCGCATGTTCCGCTGGTACGCGATCAACACCTACTCCGGGCACGAGAACAAGGTCAAGACGAACCTCGAGCACCGGATCGACTCGATGGCGCAGCAGACCCGCTTCCGCCGCGTCGTGGTCCCCACGGAGCAGGTCGTCGAGACGAAGGACGGCCAGAAGGTCCAGACCGAGAAGAGGATCCTGCCCGGCTACGTGCTCGTGAACATGGACCTGAACGACGAGGCCTGGACGGTCGTCAAGAACACCCCTGGGGTGACCGGCTTCGTCGGCGCGGGCTCGAAGCCCGTCCCGCTCTCGCAGGGCGAGGTCGACCGGATTCTGCGCACCGGCGCCGCCACCGGTGAGCGGCCGCGCGCCCAGGTCGAGTTCTCGCTCGGCGAGTCCGTGAAGGTAACCTCCGGCCCGCTCTCCGACTTCGACGGCGAGATCGTCGACGTCAACCCAGACCAGCAGAAGCTGAAGGTGCTGGTCGACATCTTCGAGCGGCAGGTGCCCGTCGAATTGGGTTTCGACCAGGTGAAGAAGATCGACTAGACGCGTATGGCCAAGAAAGTCCTGACACTCATCAAGCTGCAGATCCCGGGCGGGCAGGCGAACCCCGCGCCGCCGGTCGGCCCTGCGCTGGGCCAGCACGGGGTCAACATCATGGAGTTCTGCAAGGCGTTCAACGCGCAGACCGCGCAGGAGAACGGTCGCATCATCCCGGTCGAGATCACGGTCTACGAGGATCGCTCGTTCGACTTCATCACCAAGACGCCGCCGGCCGCCGTCCTGATCAAGGAGGCGCTGCGGCTGGAGAAGGGCTCGGGCGAGCCGAACCGGGAGAAGGTCGGCCGCCTGACGCGCGCACAGCTGCAGTCGATCGCCGAGACGAAGATGCCCGACCTGAACGCGCGCGACGTCGAGCAGGCGATGCTGATCGTCGCCGGAACGGCCCGCTCGATGGGCGTGGAGACCGATCTGTGAGCCAGCACGGCAAGAACTACCGCAACGCGCGCGCGCAGATCGATCGCGAGCACCTGTACTCGCCGGCCGAGGCGGTGCGGCTGCTCAAGGACGCACAGACGGCGAAGTTCGACGAGACCGTCGAGGCGCACTTCAACCTCGGCCTCAACGTCCGTCACGCGGAGCAGCAGCTGCGCGGGACGCTGATGCTCCCGCACGGCACCGGCCGCGAGATGCGCGTCGCCGTCTTCGCCGAGGGCGAGAAGGCGCGCGAGGCGGAGGAGGCCGGAGCGGACGTCGTCGGCACGAACGACCTCGCTACGAAGATCGAAGAGGGCTTCGACGACTTCGACGTCGCCGTCGCGACGCCCGACCAGATGAGCGTCGTCGGCAAGCTCGGCCGCATCCTTGGGCCGCGCGGGAAGATGCCGAATCCGAAGACCGGCACCGTCACGATGGACGTCGGCAAGGCCGTGCGCGAGGCAAAGGCGGGCAAGCTCGAGTACCGCACCGACCGCGGCGCGAACGTCCACGTCACGATCGGCAAGAAGAGCTTCGACCAGAAGCAGCTGCTCGAGAACTACGCGGCGCTGGTCGAGGAGATCG
>JBEVNN010000179.1:0-11709 GCA_040508095.1 Gaiellaceae bacterium | reverse complement strand
AGCCAGGATCAAACTCTCCGTGAAGATGGTTTGCCTTCCGAAGAAGGCAAGCTGTTCACTTCGAGCTTGTGCTCAAAGTTGTCTCCGCCCCGAAGGACGGTGACGGGTTCTTAAGGCCCCGCGACCCGAGGGTCGCGAGGTCTCGGCGTATTCGCACTGCTGAGTTTTCAAAGACCGACGCCGCGGGCGGCCGGCGCGTAAAAAAGCCTCCGACTCGCGCCAGAGGCCTCCGTTGCTAGCGGATTCTTGTCGTATCCGTCTGGCGTCCGAAGGCGCTCCTGGTCGAGGTTCAGGGACGTTCTCACACGCCGCCCTTCCGAGCAGCCAGGGGATGATAGCGCAAAGTCGGGCGCGGCGTGTCAAGCGGGCCCGAAGCGGACGAAGCGTCGCTTTCCCGCTTGGACAAGCGCTCCCGCAAGCTTCTCGCGGGGGATGTCGAGGGCGGTCACGATCTCCCCGTCCAGCTTGACGCCGCCCTGGGAGATGAGGCGTCGCGCCTCGCTCGTCGACGCGAGCCCCAGCTCGTCGACGAGCAGAGCCGGCAGGTGCAGCGGATCCCCCTCCGGCAGTGAAGCCTCGGGCACCTCCTCGGGCGCCTGACCCTCACGGACCACACGGTTGAAGTGCTCTTCTGCGCCACGAGCGGCTTCCTCGCCCCACGCGCGCGCGACGATGAACCGCGCCAGCTCGAGCTTCGCCGCGAACGGGTCGGCCGGCACGTCGTCGCGCTGCATCACCAGGCGGTACCACTGGCTCAGGAGCGTGTCGGGGATGCGCATTGCCTTCCCGAACTGCTCCTCCGGCGCCTCTTTTAGACCGATGTAGTTGCCGCGAGAAGCGCTCATCCCAGTGCCGTCCCAGCTGTCGAGGTACTCGACGGTGAGCGCGACCTGCGGCTCGAGGCCGTAGGCCTCCATCACGTCGCGTCCCATCAGGAGGTTGTAGAGCTGGTCGGTGCCTCCGAGCTCGATGTCCGCCTCCACCGCGACGGAGTCGTAGGCCTGCATCAGCGGGTAGAGCAGCTCGGACACCGAGATCGGCTCTTCGGCAGAGAACCGCTTGGCAAAGTCGTCGCGCTCGAGCATCCGCGCAACCGTCGTCGTGCGCGTCAGCGCCAGGACCTCGGCGAAGTCGAGCTTGCCGAGCCACTCGCTGTTGAACCGAAGCTCCGTCCGATCGGGATCGATGATCGTCGAGGCGTGCTCGAAGTAGCGCTGGGCGTTGGCGTCGATGACGGCCGGGTCGATCATCGGGCGCTCGGTCTTGCGGCCGGACGGGTCGCCGATGCGGGTCGTGTAGTCGCCCACGATCAGGACGCCCTGGTGGCCCTCGTCCTGGAAGGCTCGCATCCGCTGGAGCGGAATGCCGTTCCCGAGCGTGACGTCCGGAGCGGTCACGTCGATCCCGAGCTTCACCCGCAGCGGCCGGCCGAGCTTCAGCTTCTGCTCGAGGCCTCCCTCGGGCAGCACGTGAACGGCGTTACGAGTTAGCTCAGAAAGGCTCATTGCGGCGGCGAGTCTACCGTTACAATCTCCGACTTCTCGTGCCGCGTTCTGCTCGAAAGCCGGCGCCCTCGAGGCCGCGGCGCAGGGTTCGCAAGCTGCGCCTGCTCGGCCTCCTCCTGATCCTCTTCGTGCTGGGGACGCTGTCGTTCACCTTCGGTCTGGTGACGTCGGTGGCCAGCGAGATTCCCGCGCTGGACCCGGGCCGGCTGCAGGCGAAGGAGGTCGACGGCTACATCTACGACCGAACGGGCGAGCGCGTCCTCGCGGTGCTGCGGGGCAAGCAGAGCCGTATCCTCGTCCCCTCGAACAAGATCTCGGACCGGATGAAGCTCGCGATCGTCGCGATCGAGGACAAGCGCTTTTACGAGCACCGCGGCGTCGACATCCACGGCATCTTCCGCGCCGTCGTCCAGGACATCCAGCACAAGGCGGTGGTCGAGGGCGGCTCGACGATCACGCAGCAGTTCGTGAAGAACACCTACTCCGCGAACCAGCGCTCGATCGCGCGCAAGCTGAAGGAGGCGGCGCTGGCCTGGCAGCTCGAGCAGCGGTGGTCGAAGGACAAGATCCTCACCGCGTACCTGAACACCATCTATTTCGGGAACGGCGCGTACGGGGTCCAGCAGGCGGCACTGACGTACTTCCACCACGGCGCCGACCGGAAGCACCTGACGTGGGCGGAGGCCGCGCTGCTCGCGGGGATCCCGAGCGATCCCTCGCGCTATGACCCGGTGACGAACCCCACGGCCGCCCGTGAGCGGCGGGACACGGTGCTGAAGGCGCTCCTCGACCAGGGCGACATCACCCAGGCGGAGTTCCTGAGGGCGACCGCCGCCAAGCTGCCCGGGGCGGACGATGTGCACCTTTCGGGCCTGCGCGGCCCGGCGCCCTACTTCACCAACTACGTCGAGCAGCAGCTGATCGACCGCTACGGCTCGGGCCGGGTCTTCGGCGGCGGGCTGCGCGTGAACACGACGATCGACCTCGACGTCCAGCGCATCGCGCGCCAGGCGATCACGAAGTGGCTGACCGATCCGAACGGCCCCTCCGCTGCGCTCGTCGCCGTCGATCCACGCAACGGCAAGGTGCTCGCGATGATCGGCGGCAACAACTACCGCAAGAGCCAGTTCAACCTCGCGGTCCAGGGAGAGCGCCAGCCGGGATCCTCGTTCAAGCCGTTCGTCCTCGCGACGGCGCTGAGGGACGGGATCTCGCCCGACTCGGAGTTCGAGTCCGGGCCCGTGGAGATTCCACTCGGCGACAAGGTCTGGTCGGTGCACAACTACGAGAACTCCGACCTCGGCCGGATTTCGCTCGCGACGGCGACCGAGGTTTCCGACAACACCGTCTACGCGCAGCTGACGCAGCTCGTCGGGCCGAACAACATCGCGCGCACGGCGAGACGGCTCGGGATCACGAGCCCGCTGAAGAGCTACTTCGCGATCGGGCTCGGCGCCGAAGCGGTCAACCCGCTCGAGATGGCTCGGGCGTTCTCGGCGTTCGCCAACGGCGGCCGGCGTATCGACGGCGCCGCCTTCGGGAACCGGCCTCGCGCGATCTCGACGGTGCGCAACGAGGCCGGCCGGATGGTCGACAACAACGTGCCCGTCCGACGCCCCGTGCTGACGGCGAACACCGCCGCTCTGGAGACCTCGCTGCTCCAGAGCGTCGTGCGGGCCGGCACGGGCAAGCGAGCCCAGCTCGACGACGGCCGCCCGGTCGCGGGCAAGACCGGGACGACTGAGAACTACGGCGACGCGTGGTTCGTGGGCTACACGCCGCAGCTCGTGACGGCCGTCTGGGTCGGCTATCCGACGACCCTGCGGCCGATGCTGACCGAGTACAACGGCGACTCGGTCGCGGGCGGCACCTTCCCCGCGCTGATCTGGAAGACGTTCATGCAACGCGCGCTCGCGCACCTGCACGAGCCGCCGCAGGACTTCCCGGGCATCTCGCTGCCGTACTCGGTGTCGCGGAACGTCGTCTACCGCAACGGCCAGCTCGAGCTCGACAACGGGAACTGCCACAACGTCAAGCAACTCCTCTACCTCGCGGGCGAGCGGCCGGTGCGCACAGCGAACTGCAAGGTGAACGAGGTCGCGGTGCCGCACGTCGTCGGGCAGACCATCGCCGCCGCCAACGCGCGGCTCGCGGCGCAGCCGCTGCGCTCGATGTACGTCTACGAGCCGGCGCGCCCGCTACAGAAACTCGGGGTCGTCGTCGGCCAGATCCCCGCGAAGGGGACGCTCTCCTCGTACGACCGGGTGACGCTCGTGCTCCCGAAGGCGCTGCACGGGGTGGTGCCCAAGGTCGTCGGGCTACGGCTCGGCCGTGCGCGGGCACGCCTCGAGCGAAAGCACTTGCAGTGGAAGGTGGCCGGCCATCCCTCGCCTGCCGCGAAGGTGATAGCCCAGACGCCGCTCTGGGGCGTCGCGGGCAAGCGCGGCCTGGTCGTCACACTCGTGGTAAAGAAGAACGGCCAAGCCGGCCAAGCCGGCTAGGCCTCCATGGTCGGCATCGCAAGCGACGCCTTAGCGGCTGACGAAGCGCGAGCCGGCCTCCACGTAGCGCCACGGCAGCTCGGCCGCCCGCGTGATGCCGATTCGCGGGCCGGCGACCACCTCGACCGGGCGGTCGCGCTCGAAGAGCTCGAACGGCGGGCGGTCGAGCGCGAGGCCGTCGTGCTCGCGCGTGATCCCGAACGCCTGACAGAGCCGGCCCGGGCCGCTGCAGAGCAGCCTCGGGTTCTCCAGTCGGCGCCGCTCGCGCATCGCCTCCAGGCCGTGCGTCGGCTCGAGCGCGCGCACGAGGATCGCGTTGGCGACCCCCACGGCCTCGCAGACGAGGTTCAGGCACCAGTGGATCCCGTAGGAGCGGTACACGTAGGCATGGCCGGGAGGCCCGAACATCGAGGCGTTGCGCGCGGTGCGGCCGCGGTAGCCATGACTCGCCGGGTCTTCGTGGTCGTAGGCCTCGACCTCGACGATCCGGCCTCCTACGCCGTCGACGAGCAGCGTCGCCCCGATCAGCTCCGGCGCCAGGTCGTGGACGCTGCGCGCGAAAAAATCAGCCGGGAGCGCGCGCGTCGTAGCGGGTGAAGGCCGGGACGGCAAGGGCGACCACGACGGTACCGATGACGCACAGGAGCCCGCCCGAGGCGATGGAGAAGCGCAGGCTCGTGAGCGACGCGACGACGCCGGCCTCGACGTTGCCGAGCGCGGGTGAAGCGGCGACCTGGGCGAACTCGATCCCCGAGACGCGGCCTCGCAGCTCGTCCGGCGTCACCGTCCAGAGGATGGTCCCGCGGAGAACCGCGCTGACGTTGTCGGCGGCACCCGCCGCGGCGAGCATGAGCAGCGCGAGCCAGAGCGATTCGGCGAACCCGAAGGCGACGATCGCCACTCCCCAGAGCGCCGCGGCGATCGCGACGATCAGGCCCTGCCGCCTGACGTGCCCGATCCAGCCGGAGAGCAGCGAGGAGGTGAGCGCGCCCGCGTAGGGCGCGGCATACATCAGGCCGAGGACGCCGGCCCCGCCGTTGAAGCGCTCGAGTGCAAGTGCCGGAAAGAGCGCCCTGGGCATCCCGAAGACCATCGCGTTCGAGTCGACCAGAAACATCCCCAACAGCACCTTCCGTTGCTTCACGAAGCGGAAGCCCTCGGCAACGGTGCGGAGGCTCGGGCGCTCGGCGTCGCCCGTGGGCTGGAGCGGCGGCAGGCGCCAGACCGACCACAGCGAGGCCGTGAAGGTGCCGGCGTCGAGGAGGTACGCGCCCTTCAGTCCGAGCACCGCGATCAAGACGCCCCCGAGCGCCGGGCCGGCGACGCTCGTCGAGCTGCCGTAGACGTTTTCGATCGCGTTCGCAGTCGCGAGCTCGTGCGGCTCCACGAGGCGTGGGATGACGGTGTTCATCCCGGGAACGCCGAGCGAGAAGAACGACATCGCCAGCGTCACGAGGACGTAGATCGCCCAGACCCGGGGCTGGTCGAGGCTCGCGTTGTAGGCGAACCCGAGCGCGACGAGCGCCAGTAGCACCTCGGTCACGAGCAGCATGCGACGGCGGTCGACGGCATCGGCGATGGCGCCGCCGACGATCGTCAGCGTCAGCAGCGGGACGAGCTCGCAGATCGAGAGCAGACCGACCTGAAGCGTCGAGTGCGTCAGCTGGTAGAGCTGGAACGGCGCGGCGACGGCGGCGACCTCGCTGCCGAAGGTGGAGATGGTCTGGCCGACGAAGAGGCGGCGGAACGCCGGGTAGCGCCGCAGCGGGCCGAGGTCGATCACCAATCGGCCCAGGAGGCCGGGCTCGCGGATCTCTGCGGGTTCCACTAAGGCGTCGTTATGCCGGCCTCAGGACGCGTGAGCGTTGCTCGTGCCTCCCTCCGAACCGGCAGGTCGCAACGGGTGGCGCCGTGCGCACGACCTCGCCCTAGAAGAGCTTGTCGGCCTCGTCGGGGCGCGCAGACGCCTCGAGCAAGCGGCGCGCGCGGCGGCCGAGGTCGGCGAGGTCGACGCGACCGGTCTGCGACTGCTCGGCGAGGCGCTGCGCGAGGTCGAGCGCATCATCGAGAAGCGGCTTGCCGATCGCTTGCTCCTGGCCCATGTCGGCGAGAATCGTGCGCTCGGTGCGGGAGGCGACGATCGGCTCGCTGACGCCCTCGACCCAGACCAGCGTGCGGCGGCCGTGGCCCCGACGCTCGTCGCGGATCGGCTCGATCGCATAGATCTTGTCCGCGCGCGCGTACTTGCCGAAGCCGAGGAAGACCATGCGGTTGGCGTCCGCCATGCGCGGATTATCGCGTGCCCGCGAGACGGGACCGCGAGGGTGAATGTTCACGCGCGCACGCGAGAACCCAGTTCCCCACCCAGGGTGGGGCTTTCGACCCGCCTCCCTCGCGGTCGACGCTACCGGGTAGCGGCGCGCGGGTCTGTCACGGCTTCGTGCCGGTTCGGCGCCGGTTCGTCCACAAGCGCCTCAGAGCGCGGCGCGCAGGACGTCCACGACCCGCTCCTGGTCCTCGGCCTCGAGCTGCGGGTAGAACGGCAGCGCGAGCGAGCGCGACGCGAAGTCCTCCGCGACCGGGCAGATCCCCTCGCGGAAGCGGTACGCCTCACGCATGTACGGCTGCAGATGCACGCACGGGACGTACTCGGCCGTCCCGATCCCCTGGGCACGCAACTCTGCCATCACCCGCGCCCGGTCGGAGCCCTCGGGCAGCGCCACGACGTAGACGAACCACGAGCGGCGGTGATCCGCGTCGTCGTCGCAAAGGAGCTCGACCTCGACGCCCGCGAGCAGCCGCCGGTACCGCGCCGCCGCGGCGGCTCGCAGCTCGAGCAGCCGGTCGAGCTTCTCCAGCTGCCCGATCCCGATTGCCGCCTGCACGTCCGTCCAGCGGTAGTTGAACCCGAGCCGCACGTGGTGGAACCACGCGCCGCCCTCGTAGGCTCGGCCCTGGTTGCGCAGGCTGCGCACGAGCTGCCACTCGCGCTCGGAGTGGGTGAAGACGACCCCGCCCTCGCCGGTCGCGAGCTGCTTGTTGGGGTAGAAGCCGAACACCCCCGAGGGCCCGTGCGAGCCGACCTGACGCGCCTTGTACTCCGCGCCCAGCGCCTCCGCCGCGTCCTCGATCAGCGCCAGCCCGTGCCGCGAGCAGATGTCGCGGATCTCGTCCAGCTCGCACGGGTAGCCGAACATGTCGACCGCGACGACCGCCTTCGTCCGCGGTGTGATCGCGGCTTCGAGCGCCGAGGGGTCGAGGTTCAGCGTCCGCGGATCGACGTCGGCGAACACCGGGACAGCCCCCTCGAAGATGAAGCAGTTCGCCGACGCCGCGAAAGAGATCGGCGAGGTGATCGCCTCGTCTCCCGGCCCCAGGCCGGCGATCTGGGCGAGCAGATGCAGCCCCGCAGTCCCGCTCGAAACCGCCGCCACGTACGGCGCGCCGATCCGCTCCGCCAGCAGCTCCTCGAAACGGTCGATCGTCGGGCCTAGCGACAGCCGCCCCGAACGGAGCACCTCGAGGACGAGCTCCTCCTCCCGCTCGTCGAGGAGCGGGCGCGCCAGCGGTACCGCGCGAACGCCGGTGCTCAAGCTTCGGCGGTCGTGGCGGGCGTGGGCGTGGCGTACTCGAGCCACTGGGCCCAGCGCTCACTCCGGCCGCGCGCGGTGTCCAGGTAGGCCTCCTGGACCTCGAGCGTGATCGGCCCGACCCCGATCTGGATGTCGTCGACGGCGCGCAGCGGCGTCACCTCGGCGGCGGTGCCGGTCATGAACGCCTCGTCGGCCAGGTAGAGGTCGGAGCGGATCAGCGACTTCTCGTGCACCGTGTAGCCGAGGTCCTGTGCGATCTGGATGACCGTGTCGCGCGTGATCCCGGGCAGGATCGAGGTCGAGAGGTCGGGGGTGTACAGCTCGCCGCCCTTGACGATGAAGACGTTCTCTCCGGAACCGTCTGCGACGAAGCCGTCGGACGTCATGAGGATCGCCTCGTCGTAGCCGGCGCGGTTGGCCTCCGTTACGGCGAGCATCGAGTTCAGGTAGACGCCGGTCGCCTTGGCGACATGCGGGATCACGTTCGGCCCGATGCGCTCCCAGCTGGAGATCTTGGCGCTGATGCCGTTCTTGAGGCCGTCCTCGCCGAGGTACGCACCCCAGGGCCAGCTCATGATCACCACGTCGACGGGGTTGCCCATCGCCGAGACGCCGAGCTCCCCGTAGCCGAAGAAGGCGATCGGGCGGAGGTAGCACTCCGGGAGGCCGTTCGCCGCGATCAGCTCGTGGCACGCCAAGCGAAGCTCCTCGATCGAGTACGGGAGCTCCATGTGCAGCAGCTTCGCGGAGTTGTCGAGCCGCTTCAGGTGCTCGCTGAGCCTGAACACGGCCGTGCCCTTCTGAGTGTCGTAGGCGCGGATCCCCTCGAAGACGCCGGAGCCGTAGTGGAGCCCGTGGGCGCCGACGTGAATTCGCGCGTCGGCCCAGTCGACGAGCTCTCCGTTCATCCAGATCTTCTCGGTCTCGCGCACAGACGTCTCCTCTCAGGACGGATGGTAAGGGGCCTGCTCGACGACGTCCATGGGACGACCACGCGAGAGGCGGAGCAGCTCGGTCGGTGACAGCGCGGCCATGTGGCGCTCCGAGCCGGCCCCGACCCAGAGCACGGGCTGCGACAGGAGCGTGCGCTCGACGAAGATCGCCGAGACGCGTGGCAGGGGAAACGGGCACACCGCGCCGGGCTCGAAGCCGGTCGCGTCGCGTACCTCCTCGCTGCCTGCGATGCGCGCGAAACGGGCGTCCGCGGCGCGGGCGATCTTGTCCGAGTCGGCGCGGCGGTCGCCGGGAATCAGCGCGACAACCGAGCGGCCGTCGCAGTCGAACACCAGCGATTTCACGATCTGCCCGAGCTCGCATCCCGCCGCACGCGCTGCGTCCTTCGCCGTCGGCGTCCCCTCCGGGAACTCCTCGATCCGAACCTCGGCGCGGGCCTCGCGGAGGTAGGAGGAAACGCGCTCGACAGCCTCAGGCCACTGCTTGGTCGCCACGGCCGGAAGGGTACCGGCGCAACCGTTTGCCGGGCTTCGCCGTTCTAGCTCCGAATGGCCCCCCGGTCGGACAACGCTCGCAACGAGGCGTTCTTCCGTGCCGTCAACGAAGGCATCGCGGAGGCGTCCGAGCGCTTCGAGTCGAACGAGGCGGAGTTCCTCTGCGAGTGCGGCGACGCGAACTGCACGCACCGGATCGAGGTGCCGCTGGACGAGTACGAGCACGTGCGCGCGCACCCGACGAGGTTCCTCATCCGCCACGGGCACGTGGAGCCGGAGGTCGAGGAGGTCGTGCGCCGGCGGCGGCGCTACGCGATCGTCGACAAGGTCGATCGCACCGCCGCAGCGATCGTGCGCCGGCTCAACCCGCGGTCCCGCCCAGCCTGATCACGTGCGCGTCGTCGAAGCCCTGTTCGCGCACGGCCTCGACAAGGTCTGGCGGCGGCTCGCCGTCGAGTGAGAGCGCCATCAGCGCCTTGCCTCCGCGCCGTGTGCGCGAGACGGCCATGTTGGCGATGTTCACGCCGGCCTTGCCGAAGAGCGTGCCCACGCGGCCGATCACGCCCGGGACATCGTCGTAGCGGAAGAAGACCATCAGGGGCGCGAGCTCCATCTCGAGCTCGAAGCCGAGGGCGTTCACGAGCCAGTGCCGGTTCTCGGTCCCGATCGTCGTGCCCGCGGCGCGCACGCGCTCGCCGTTCGAGGCGATCTCGACGCGAACGAGGTTGGTGAAGTCGCGTGACGCGCGGCGCCGTTCCTCGGCGACCTCGATCCCGCGCTCGGCTGCGATCACGGGCGCGTTGACGTAGTTGACCGGCTGGTCCGAGCGTCCCTGGAAGGCGCCGTTCAGCGCCGCCACGGTCAGCAGCCGGGTGTCGTAGCCGGAGAGGGCGCCGTAGTACGAGAGCGTGATGCGCTCGGCGCGACCCTCGGCGAGATCCATCGCCAGCCGCCCGAGCTTCGCGGCCAGCGGGACGTACGGGCCCAGCACTTCGAGGTCCTCGGCGCCGATCGAGGGAATGTTGACGGCGTTGCTCACGAGCGCGCCCTCCAGAGCCGCCGCCACCTGCTCGGCGACGATGAGGCCCGCGCGGTCTTGCGCTTCCTCGGTCGAGGCCGCGAGGTGCGGAGTGACGACCACGTTCTCGAGCTCGAGCAGCGGCCCCGAGTACGGCTCCTGAGCGTAGACGTCGATCGCGGCGGCTGCGAGCTTGCCCGAGCGGAGCGCCTCGATCAGCGCTTCCTCGTCGACGAGCTCACCGCGGGCCGCGTTGATCACGCGCGCGCCGTCGGGGAGCTTCGCGATCGCCTGGGCGTCGAGGAAGCCGCGTGTCTCAGCCGTCAACGGTAGGTGCAGTGTCAGGAACTCGGCGACGGCGAGTACGTCGTCCGGACTTTCCGCGCGCTCGGCGCCGAGCTCGCGGAAACGCTCCTTCGCCACGAACGGGTCGTAGGCGACGACGCGCATGCCGAGACCGAGCGCGCGGCGCGCGACCTGCTGGCCGATCCGGCCGAAGCCGAGCACACCGAGGCTCTTGCCCTCGAGCTCCACACCGCCCCAGGCCGAGCGCTCCCACCGGCCCTGCTTCAACGCCGCGTGCGCCTGCGGAATGTTGCGCGCGAGCGCGACCAGCAGGCCGACGGTGTGCTCGGCCGCCGAAGTGACGGTTGACTCGGGCGCGTTTGCGACGACGATCCCGCGCCGCGTCGCCGCCTCGACGTCCACGTTGTCGACGCCGACCCCGGCGCGGCCGATCACCTTCAATCGCTCCGCCCGCTCGATCACATCCGCCGTGAGCTTCGTCGCCGAGCGGATAACGATCGCGTCGTAGTCGCCGATCGTCGCGGCGAGGTCCCCGTTCGCGTCCACGTCCACGTCGAAGCGCTCGCGCAGCAGCTCGACTCCCGCGTCGGCGATCTGCTCGCGGACGAGGACCCGGGCCCGCGTCACACCGGGGTGCGCTCGAACGCCTCGAGCGCGCGGCTGACCGCGACACCGCGCGCGATCTCCGCGCCGAGCTCGACGAGCGCGAGCTCGACCGCCGCCAGCGCGGTCGTGATGTCGAAGACGTCGTAGTAGCCGATGTGGCCGATACGGAAGATCTTGCCCTTCAGCTCGCCCTGTCCCGGCGCCAGCGTCACGCCGTGGCGGTCGCGCAGCAGCAGCACCAGCTCACCGGAGTCGATGCCCTCGGGCGCGCGCACCGCGGTGACCACCGCCGAGCTGTCGTCGTCCGGCGACGAGAGCTCGAGGCCCATCGCCTTGACACCCGCGCGGCAGGCGCGGCCGAGGCGGCGGTGGCGGTCGAAGGCCGCCTCGAGCCCCTCCTCGAGGAGCATTCCGAGCGCGACGTTCATGCCGGCGACGAGCGAGACCGGCGGCGTCACGGGGGCATCCAGGGTCGCCTGGCCCTTCCGCGTCCGCTCCCAGTCCCAGTAATACCGCGGCGAGGTCGCCTCGGTCGCACGTGCCCAGGCGGCCTCGGACGCGGTGACCATCGCCAGCCCCGGCGGCGTCATCAGCGCCTTCTGGGCCCCGGATGCGACCGCGTCGAGCCCCCACGCTTCCGTCTCGAGCGGTACCGCGCCAAGGCTCGAAACCGCGTCGAGCGCGCTGAGCGCACCCGCCGCGCGCGCGGCGGCCGCGAATGGCTGCGGGTCG
>JBEVNN010000163.1:0-3479 GCA_040508095.1 Gaiellaceae bacterium | reverse complement strand
TTGCGCGACTACTCGCGGAGGCCGGCGCGCGAGCTGACCTCCCGTTGCCCGAGACCGTCCAGGGCATCATTGCCGCTCGGCTCGACGGGCTCCCGGCCGCCGAGAAACAGCTCCTGCAGGACGCTGCGGTGCTCGGCAAGGTCTTCTGGCTCGGCGCAGCCTGCGTGGTCGGCGGCCTCGAGCGCGGCGAGGGCGAGGAGCGCCTGCACCCGCTCGAGCGCAAGGAGTTCGTGCGGCGAGAGCGGCGCTCGTCGGTCGGCGGAGAGGATGAGTACGCGTTCCGGCACGTGCTCGTCCGGGACGTCGCCTACGGCCAGATCCCGAGGGGCGCAAGGGCCGAGCGGCACGAGCGTGCGGCGGCATGGATCGAGGGGCTCGGGGGCCCGGAAGACCACGCGGAGATGCTGGCTCACCATTACCTCGAGGCGCTCGAGCTGCGCCGCGCCACAGGTGCAGACGCGCCCCCCGAGCTCGCCGCTCGCGCGCGCTCGGCCGCACGCGACGCGGGTGACCGAGCGCTCGCCCTGGGAGCTTTCCCGGCCGCAGCCCGGCTGTACGAAGCCGCGCTCGAGCTCTCGGAGGAGGGCGACGCGGAACGGCCGGAGCTCCTGCTCGCCTACGCGCGAAGCCGCGTGGACGACACCGCGCTCGACGACTCGGTGCTCCTCGATGCGACGGAAGGCCTGCTCCGCGCGGGCAAGGTCGAGGCCGCCGCCGAGGCGCAGGCACGGCTCGCGGGCATCTGGCTGAACCGCGGGGACACGGACGCGGGGCTGGAAGGCCTCGAGCGCGCCCGTGAGCTCGTCACCGACCGCGGGCCGTCGCCGGCCAAGGCGTTCGTCCTGCAGGAGCTCGGGCGCACATCGATGATGGCCGACGACTTCCCGCGGGCGATCGAGTTCGCCTCCGAGTCGCTTCGGCTGGCGGAGACCCTCGACCTCGGGGCGTCCCGTGCGCGGAATCTCAACACCCTCGGAGTCTCGAGGATCGCCACCGGCGATCCCGGCGGAGTCGCCGACCTGGAGCGGGCGATGGAGATCGCGGCCGCCGCACACTCCCACGAGGAGATCGGTGCGGCGGCGAACCTCACGTGGATGACCGTGCTGCTCGGTGACATGCGCCGCGCCGGCGAGCTCCACGAGCTGAGCCGGACGCTCGCGCGGCGCCTGGGTGTGTCGGGGTTCATCCGTTGGGTGGAGGCGGAGCACACCTTCCACTGCTACTGGGAGGGCCGCTGGGACGACGCGCTCGCGGCCATCGATGACTACTTCCAAACGATCAAAGGAACCGCGGGCCACTACATGGATGGCCCGTGCCGGGCCGTGCGTTCGGCAATCCTGCTCGCGCGTGGCCGAACACAGGAGGCGCTCGCGGAGGCCCGCCTCGCGACGGAGCGATCGCGCCCGGTCAAGGATCCCCAGACGATCAACCCGGTGCTCGCGTACGAGGCTCAAGCTGCGCTGGTGGCCGGTGAACGAGCGGCCGCGGAATCACTCGCGAACGAGCTCGTCGAAGCGTGGAGCGCAACGGGGATTCGGCAGCCGATCGAGCTTTCGGCGTCGCCCTGGGTGTTCCGGGAGCTGGGCCGCAGCGCGGAGGTGATTCACGCGCTCGACGAGCGCGCGATCGGGGAGACGCCGTGGCACCACGCGGCACGCCTGATCGCCACGGGCGAGCTCGTCGGCGCGGCCGACGTCTTCGCCGGGATCGGAACGGTGCCCGACGAGGCCTACGCGCGGCTCAAGGCGGCGGCGGCGTTCGTCGAGGCCGGCGACAGGGCGAGCGCCGATCGCCAGCTGAACCTCGCCCTGCCTGTCTTCGCGCAGCTGCGCGCGACCGCGTGGACTGCCGAGGGCGAAGCGCTTCTGGCCGCGTCAGCCTGAGCCGCCGCAGCGGCGGAACGCCGTCACCTGGTTGCCGCGTTCCTGCCAGCCGTCGATGCCGCCGTCGAGCACGGGGCGCGCGTCGACACCCTCGGCCGCCAGCACGCTTGCCGCCACTCCCGCCCGCGCGCCGCTCGAGCAGATCGTGACGACGGGACGCCCGTTGTCGAGCTCGTCCCGGAACGCGCGGATGAGCCGGTACGGGATGTGCCGGCTACCGGGGATGTAGCCCTCGTCGCGCTCGTCCTTCTCACGGACGTCCACCACCTCGACCGAGTCCGCCGCGACGAGGCGCTCGAGCTCGTCGATCCCGACGGGCTCCAGGTGCTCGGATGACTCGAGCCCCATCGCGTAGCCCGCGACGTCGAGCAGCCCCACCGCATAGAGGCGGCGGGCAGCATCATCCGCCTCCTCGGCCGAGCGCGCGTGGATCGTCACCGGCGTGGCGTGGTCGAGGACGAAGCCCGCCTTGGTCCCGACCGAGCCACCGTCGAGCGGGATGTTGATCGCACCGCGGGCGTGGCCGGCGGCGTGCTCCCGCGCCGGCCGCACGTCGAGCAGTTGCCCCTGCACAGAGTCGAGGAGCTCGAGCGGCGGTTGCGCGGCGAGGAACGGCCCGCGGTTGAGGTCGACCACGCGCTCCACCGTCGGCGGGCGCGGGGCTGCGATTCCGGTCGAATGCGCCACGAACTCCTGCGCGTCCTCGATCGCGAGCGCGTGGTTGGAGAGCTTCTCCATCCGCAAGGTCGAGACGCGCTCGCGGCTGAGGCTCGCGCCGCAGAGCGAGCCGCCGGTGTGGCCGGGGTCGATCTCGGTCTCGTCGGGCAGGCCCGCCAGCCGCTCGAGCGAGCGGAAGAGATCCTCGGCGCCCTCGCGTGCCTCGACCGCGAGGTCGGGCCGGGCGGCGTCGCCGATCAGCAGCGAGTCTCCGGTCAGCAGGTGTCCCTCGACGAGGAAGCAGCAGTGCTCGGGGCGGTGGCCCGGCGTATGGAGCACGCGGATCGGGATCGAGCCCACGAGCACCTCGTCGCCGTCCTCGATCGGCTCGGACGGGTACTCGGGCTCGGCGAGCGGATGGATGGTCACCGGCAGCCCGTGCTCGAGCGCAAAGCGCCCGTGCCCCGAAACGTGGTCGGCGTGCGTGTGCGTCTCGAGCACGCGCACGATCCTCAGGCCCTCGTCCTCGGCGGCCTCGAGGTAGGGCTCGATCGCGTACGCGGGATCCACGACCACGGCCTCCCCGGCCGCCTCGTCGCCGATCAGGTAGGACGCGCAGCCGAGATCGTCGTCCACGAGCTGCTTGAAGACCACCTCGGCATCGAAGCTACCACCCGCACCCGCTAGCTTTCTTGAAGTGAGCGTGACTGCGTCCACTGCGGCCAGCCCTTCACATTCAAGAGCACGGTCGCGGTTCGCGGCCCCGACTGCCGGCACCGGCGGCGAAGTTCCTCACTCGGCTGCTTGAGAAGGCGGCACGGCGTGCAACGCGTACTTGTGTCCGTTGAACGCGATCCTCGCTGGACCGGTGGCTCGCTGCGTCACGTAGTCCTCAATGGCATTGAGGACTTCCACGATCTCAAGGTCGCTCTGCCCGAG
>JBEVNN010000162.1:0-4096 GCA_040508095.1 Gaiellaceae bacterium | reverse complement strand
ACGCCTATGAGCTCCCGTTCGACCGCCTCTGCATGCACGAGTTCGTGCTCTCCGCCCGCCCGCTGAAGCGCGAGCACGGCGTCACGGCGCTCGACGTCGCGAAGCGGCTGATGGACTACGGCTTCCATCCGCCGACGATCTACTTCCCGCTCGTCGTGCCGGAGGCGCTGATGATCGAGCCGACCGAAACCGAGGCGAAAGAGACGCTCGACGAGTTCGCCGATGCGATGCTCGCGATCGCGCGCGAGGCCGCCGAGGAGCCCGAGCTGCTGAAAAGTGCGCCGCACGGACGCGCAGTCGGCCGGCTCGACGAGGTCAAGGCGGTGAAGAAGGTGGTCGTGCGCTACCTCTTCGACGAGCATCCCGACCTTTCGACCCAAGAAAAGTCCGAGTCCGAGACAGCCGTGGTGGAGGCTCCCAAGGGCGCCTGATGATCGAGCTCCGCTCAGACACCAAGACCAAGCCGTCGCCCGAGATGCGCGCGGCGATCGCCGCGGCCGAGGTCGGCGACGAGCAGCGGCGCGAGGACCCGACGGTCAACGAGCTCGAACGCCGTGCCGCCCAGCTGCTTGGGCAGGAAGAGGCGGTCTTCGTCCCGACCGCGACGATGGCCAACGAGATCGCGCTGCGGGTGCTCGGCGAAGTGGGCGGCGAGGTCGTCGCGGAGGAGAACTCCCACATCTTCGTCTCGGAGCTCGGAGGGCCCGCTGTGCACGGGGGGTTGATGACCCGGCCGATTCGGTGTCCGAACGGGCGCTTCACGCCGGAGCAGCTACGCGAGAAGGTCCGCGCCGGCGACAACACGCACACGCCTGCGACACGGATCGTCTCGGTCGAGAACACGCACAACGCCTCGGGCGCGCGAGTCTGGCCTCTCGACGAGCTGGAGGCGATCGTGCAGACAGGGCGTGAGCTCGATTTGCACCTGCACCTGGACGGGGCGCGCGTGCTCAACGCCGCGGTCGCGCTCGGCGTCCCCCCGGCCGAGATCGGCAGGCGCGTCGACACCGTCACGCGCTGCCTCTCGAAGGGTCTCGGCTGCCCCCTCGGCGCGGTCGTCGCGGGCTCGCCCGAGCGCATGGTCAAGGCGAGGCGGTTCAAGCACCTGTTCGGCGGCGCGATGCGGCAGGCCGGGATCGTCGCGGCGGCCGGGGTCTACGCGCTCGAGCACAACATCGACCGCCTCGCTGAGGATCACGCGCGGGCGCGGCGGCTGGGTGAGGGCCTCTACGACGCCGGCGTGCCCGTCGACCTCGAGCAGGTCGAGACGAACTTCGTCCAGGTCGACGTCGGGCCGCTCGGGCTGAGCCCCGAGGAGGCGCTGGAACGGCTGGCCCAGCGGGGCGTGGGCCTGTCGATGACCGTCCATCCGACCAAGCTGCGGGCGGTCACGCACCTCGACGTCGACGACGAGGACATCGACCGCGCGACCGAGCTGATCCCGCGCGCGTTGGGAGCCCTTGCCCGCGCCTGAGCGCTTCCGTCGCCTGGTGCGCGAGGCGCAGGCGCAAGGGCGGCTGCCGAGCCTCTCGGCCGCGGTCTTCCGCAGCGGGGAGATCGTCTGGGACGAGGCGGTCGGGCTCGCGGACGTCGAGCAGCGGGTCGAGGCGACGACCGACTCCCAGTACGCCGTCGCGTCGATCACAAAGACGTTCACCGCCGCCTCCGTGATGCAGCTCCGCGACGCGCGGAAGCTCGATCTGGAGGACCCGCTCTCGCGCCGCCTACCCGACGCCGCGCACGGGACGGCGACGCTGCGGCGGTTGCTCTCGCACGCCTCCGGGCTGCAGCGCGAGCCGCCGGGCAATGTCTGGGAGACGCTGAAGTTCCCGGACGAGCAGGAGCTGCTCGCGACTCTCGCGGACGCCGAGCAGGTCCTGCCGCCGTCGACGGCCTGGCACTACTCGAACCTCGCCTACGCGCTGCTCGGGCACGTCGTCTCGCACGTCTCCGGGACGCCGTACCACGAGTACGTGCGGAAGCAGCTCTTGGAGCCGGTCGGCCTCGACCGAACGACGTGGGGACCGGGGGAGGGCGCGGCGCTGCCGTACTTCGTCGAGCCGTACTCCGATGCGCTGCAGCGCGAGCCGGTGCTCGAGCTCGGCGGCAAGGGCGGCGAGTCCGGCCTCTACAGCACCGTGGGCGATCTCGCGCGCTGGGGGTCGTTCCTGGCCGACCCGGACGAGTCCGTGCTCGCGCCCGCGAGCGTCGCCGAGATGCACAACCTGCAGATCATGGCCGAGCCCGACTGGACGCTCGGCTGGGGCCTCGGGATCGAGCTCTGGCGGCGCGGCGAGCGCGTCTACGGAGGCCACACCGGCGGCTTCCCAGGCTTCCTCTCGATTGTGCTCTACTCGCGCCGCGACAAGATCGGCGCCGTGCTGCTGACGAACTCGGGCACCTGGCCGAAGCTGAGCCCGACCGGCCTCGATCTCGCCGAGGCGGCGCTCGACGAGCTGGCCCCGGATCGCGAGGCGTGGGTACCCGAGGACGCACCGCCCGCGGAGATCGTTTCGCTGCTCGGCCGCTGGTGGTCGGAGGGAGACGAGACGATCTTCAGCTGGCGGAAGGGCAAGCTGGAGGCGCAGTTCGCGGCGGCCCCGCCGGAACGCGAGCCCTCCGTCTTCGAGCAGGAGGGCGAGGACCGCTTCCGCGTCGTGTCGGGCCGCGAGCGCGGAGAGGTGCTACGCGTCGTGCGCGACGAGGACGGCGACGCCGTCCGGCTCTACTGGGCGACGTATCCGTTCACGCGCGAGCCCGAAATCTTCGGCACAGAGCACTAGCGGTCGCCCGCTACCCAGAATCCGGCCGCCACGGCGACGTACACGGCGACCAGGAAGAACCCCTCCCAGCGGCGGCCGAGGCCGTCCGAGAGCGTGATCGCGACGAGCACGGCGGCGCCGCCCATCGCGGCCAGCTCGATCGGCCGGAAGTTCAGCGGGAGCGCCGGCGTGACCACCCACGAGAGCAGCGCGACCACGGGGGTAACCAGTAGCGCGACCTGCGCGCTCGAAGAGACGGCGATCTCGGTCGCGAGCGGCAGCTTGCCGCGGTGCGCGATCACGATCGCGCCGCCGTGCTCGGCCGCGTTCCCGACGATCGCGACGATCACCGCGGCGATGAAGAACTCGGAGATCCCCGCGGAGTGCGCGAACGAGTCGAGCGAGTGCACCAGGGTCTCGCTGATCAGGGCCGTGACCACGGTCGCCGCACCGAGCGTGGCCAGCGAGACCGGCAGCGACCAGCCTCCGCTCGCCGCCTCCTCGCCGCTCTCCTCGAACAGGCGCTTGTGCCGGCGCAGCGACCACATCGTGACGCCGAGGTAGAGAAAGAGCAGCGCCAGCGAGACCGGAATCGACAGGACGGCGAGTGAGTGGCGCTCCGCGTCGCCCGTCCAGCCGGGCACAGAGGGCACGAGGAACAGGAGCACCGCGACGGTCACGAGCCCGAGTTGGAGCAGGAGCGAGAAGCGGTCGAGCGGTTCGCCGTGCCGCGCGTCGCCGCCGCCGAAGATGAGCGCCGCGCCGAGCACCAGCAGGATGTTCGAGACGACGCTGCCGGCCAGCGATCCCCGCACGACCTCGGGCAGCGACGCATTCACGGCGAAGAGCGCGATGATCAGCTCCGGCGCGTTGCCGAAGCTCGCGTTGAGGAAGCCGCCGATTCCGGGGCCGGTGTGCTCGCCGGCGTGCTCGGTCGCCTCGCCGATCAGCCACGCGAGCGGGACGAGAGCGGCCGCCGCGGCGATGAACAGCGTGGTGTCGTCCGCGTGGAACACCCAGCGCAGCAGGAAGGTGACGGGGGCCAGAGCGAGCGAGGCCCAGAGGAGCTTCCGGCCCACGGCGCTAGCGTAACCGGCTCATGCTCGACGCCGTTCTCTTCGACTGGGGCGACACGCTGATGCAGTTCGTCTACTCGCCCGAGCTAGTTGCGGCCGGGCACCGTGCGGGGCTCGCGGCGATCGGTCAGGAAGAGCGGCCGGAGCTGACGGAGCACTTCCGCGAGGAGTACGAGCCGCTCTTCTGGGCGCCGGGGACGATCGAGGAGATCGAGTACCCGCCGCTCGTGCTTCGGCTCCTGCGGGACTTCGAGATCG
>JBEVNN010000151.1:0-6388 GCA_040508095.1 Gaiellaceae bacterium | reverse complement strand
GTGCAGTTCTGGCAGCCGCGCCGGAGGTTACCGCCGTCGGTGTCGTCCACGAAGTCGACGAGCATGTTGCTCGTCAGTCGCCCGCCGCTCTAGACGTTCTGCGGCACCCAGAACATGTCCCTGGCGTTGAAGTTCTTGAACGTGAGGTTCTGCGCCCCATGCGCGTCCAGATCACCTACGACGGTGCTGGCGCCCTGGCCCTGAACCGTGACCGTCGAGGTCGAGGTGAAGTTCTGGTTCGGGTATGAGCAGGCCCCGAGCTGGAACACCGTTCCGGCAGCCGCACCCGTGGTGAACGAGTTGATGTTCGCGCCACACGGAACCGGAACAACGCTGCCCGGAGGCGGAGGAGGCGGAGGTGGCGGCGGTGGCGGAGGAGGAGGCGGAGGAGGAGGTGGGGGTGGTGGTGGAGGCGGAGGCGGAGGTGGCGGAGGCGGAGGCGGAGGCGGAGGCGGAGGTGGCGGAGGCGGTGGTGGAGGAGGAGGTGGCGGAGGAGGCGGCGCAGAACCTGCGGTTCGAAGCGCCAGGAGCTGCCCGATGCCGCTGCTGGACCGGCCCCAGATGGTCGCCGTCTTGACTCCAGTCGGGCCGGCCGCTGTCTGCACGAAGCCGTCGCCCTCGCCGTCGAGGCTCCAGCCCTTGCCCGCCCAGTGGGCGTCGAAGATCTGGGTCATCGAACCCGGGGCCCTGAGCGTCTTGGTGGAATTCGTTGCGAAGAAGCCCACGACCAGATCGCCCTTCGCAGTAGTCGTCACGGACGGTGCGGAGAACGAGGTGCCCTGACGCGTGAACGCGCCGCTGTGGGAGTCCACGGGCGAGGTCGTGTCGACTCCTTTGAAGTCGAGGATCGCCCCTGCTGCAGAAGCTTGTGAGCCGACTGACCAGACGTACGCGGCGGGCTCGGAGGAGGTTGCGACCCGGTAGTAGAGGGCCTGGGTCAGCGACGCGTCTTCGGGCGTGCTGCTGTCCCGCCTGATCAGCGACCAGCCCGTCGGCGCCGAGATCGGCGCCGAGCCCGGCAAGCGCGCGTACACCGAAGCGATCAGCACGTCGCCGGAGGCCGTGGTGGCAGGCCGTGAGACCGCGAGCGTGGAGCCGTACGTCGCTGCCGTCGTGACGGCACCGCCCGTAGGCATGGCGCTCAGGCCCGGACCGGCGCCTGCGATCACCGTCCCGATCACGAGCGCAAGCCCGAGGACGGGGAGGTGGCGTTGGAGACGCTGCGACCAACTCCTCGGTGACCAGGTGGAAGCTCGACGTGACGGAACTGCGGTGTGGTTGGGCGTGCCGAATACGGGCGGCCTGGGCATGTCCCTCCGTTCCGGCCGAACTGGGCGGCGATGCAATGCTCCGTACAGAAGCGCCAGGCACGGGATCCGTCTGGCTCCGGTCCCGCGTCCCAACCGCCAGCTGGGCCTCTGGCTGTCTGGGCGTTGCGCGGTCTTTTACAGCATTGAGCGGCTGACTCCTCCCGTTAACCGCCGCTCGTACGAGGAAATGCGTGCAAACAGCGACTTTTTCGGATCAGCGGTCACGGGACTTCATCTCGCCGACGGGATTGTAAGACTGTCGTGATGGAAGCGGGCGTGCACCCTGGCTCGGCCGACCTAGGGCCGATCAGCCCCGAGCTCGCGCTCGTCGACCCAGTCCTCGCCGAGCAGGCGCGGAAGCTGCTTCCCGACGTCGTCGAGCGGCCGAGACCACCGGCTCCGGCTGTCGTCGCCGAGCAGGCGACCCCTCCCGAGCAGGCACCGGTCGCAGTCGAGCCGGCTCCGGTCGCCCCGCGCCGTCGCTGGCGGCGCATGCTCGTGCTCGCGGTGCTGGTCTTCGTCGCAGGTGCGATCTCGGGCACGTTGCTGGGAGGTAAGGACGCCGGGCCGGTCGGCGTGACGCTGGGGGTCCGGGCCGAGGAGCCGAGCATCCGGCCTCCGAGCGTCAGCACGCAGACAACACGAACTTCGAAGACGTCACGGCCTGCGAGGCCGTCGAAGGGGACGTCCACTCGTGCAACGCTCCGGCCCCCGAGCCCTCGGGGTCAGGGCAAGGACGGTTGGTCGTCGAACGTGCTCGGCGTCGAGGCGCAGGTCGACGACGCCGGCGTGACGCTCTCGTGGCAGCGGCCGGCAAGCTCGGGCCAGGTCGTCATCCTCCGCCGGAGCGGGGCGGCGCACGGTGGCGTCGTCTACGAGGGGAAGGCCGCGACCTTCAGCGACGCTGACGTGCGGCCCTGCACCGCCTACCGCTACACGATCGTCAACTACGACCGCCGCGGGCACCCCTCGACCGGCGTCCCAACCTCGGTCGTGACGTCGGGCTGCGGCCAGAGCTAGGGCTTCCCGGACATCGCGAACCACGCAACGGCGTAGCCGAGGACACAGATCGTCGCCAGAATCGGCACCGCGAGGGTACAGATCCGCGGCGGAAGGCTAGGAACCGGCTCGGCTACCTACAATCGCGGTGTGGACCAGACGGCGCGCCACCTGCGCCTGCTGACGAAGACGATCGCGGCGGTCAACTCGACGCTCGACCTCGAGGAGGTGCTCTCGCTCGTCGCGCGAGAGACAGCGGACGCGCTCGCCGCGGATGCCTGCTTCGTCTACCTCTACGACGAGCAGGCCGACGAGCTCGTGCTGCGGGCGACCCTAGGGACGCGGGTCGAGGAGATGACGGGTCGCCCGCGGATGCGGCCGGGTGAGGGGATCACCGGAGCTGCTGCGGCGGCGCGCGCGCCGGTGATGATCGCGGCCCAGGCGCACCTCGACGAGCGCTTCAAGGCCTTTCCCAACCTGCCCGAGGACGAATACGAGTCGATCCTGGCGGTGCCCATCCTTGCCCGCGCCAAGCTGGAGGGTGCGTTGAACGTCCGCACCCGTGAACCGCGGGAGTTCACGGAGGCCGAGATCGACCTCCTGCTGGCGATCGCGGCGCAGGTGGCCCAGACGATCGAGCACGCGAAGCTCTACGCCCAGGCGCAGCGGCGGGTGGTCGAGCTCGAGGCGCTGGCGCGCATCTCCGAAGCGGTCTCGGAGTCCCTCTACCTCGAGGAGTCGCTGGAAGGGATCGTCGAGGCGACGGTCGACGCGCTCGGTGCGACGGGAGCGGCGATCGTGCTTGAGGACGGCGAGATCGGGTGGCCCGAGGGCCGCGCCGGGAAGCATGCGGTGCGCGTCCCGCTGCGCTGGAAGGGCCGGCAGGTCGGCGAGCTGGTGTGCGACCGGGACGCGCCGTTCACGGCCGACGACCGGGCGCTGCTCGGCTCCATCGCGAGCCACGCGGCCATCGCGCTGGAGCACGGGCGCGCTGTGCTGCGCGGCGTTCTCGCGCAAGAGATCCACCACCGGGTCAAGAACAACCTGCAGACCGTCGCGTCGCTGCTGCGGCTGCAGGCGCGCGCCGACGGCGTGGACACGCGCAAGGCGCTCGACGACTCGGTGAACCGGATCCTCGCGATTGCCGCGGTGCACGAGGTGCTGACGGAGCGGCGCGACGACGATGTCGAGCTCGACGAGCTGCTGGACCGGCTACGAGCGATGCTGGTGCAGGGCATCGGCGCGTCCAAGGCGGTCGAGTCGTCGCTCGAGCCGGTGGCGCTGGCGGGGAACCGCGCGACGGCTTTGGCGTTGGTGTTCTCCGAGCTGCTGCAGAACGCGTTGGAGCACGGGGGTGAGTCGGTTCGAGTCGAGCTGGCGCGGCGAGACGGCGAGGTCGTGCTGGCGATCGCAGACGACGGCGAGGGTGTCGAAGGCGAGCCGGCGTCGGGGACCGGGCTGTCGATCGTCCGAGCCCTGGTTCGGGACGAGCTGGGCGGGACGCTGTCGCTGGAGTCGAACGGCGGCCTGCGCGCCGAGGTCGTGTTCCCGGCCTAGTTCCGCTCGAAGAGGGCGACCCGCCAGATGCGGCCGGAGCGCTCGTGCAGCACGGCTCTCAGCCCGGCGCTCTCGGCGATCGCGACCACGCGCGCCGGCTCGTGCAGGAACGTCTCGATGCCGCCGATCAGCCGGAACCACACGTTCGCGACGCGTACGGCGACCCGCAGCCACCACGCGTCGTCGCGTGGGAGGCTTAGCGCGAGCAGCCGCCGCGAGTGGCTCGCCGCGGCGCCGACCAGCTTCTCCGGGTCGGGATAGCAGCAGACGACCTTGTGCATCACGACGACGTCGGCGGGGTCGACCAGAGCCTCCTGCTGGGCGAAGTCGCCGTGGAACCGCTCGATTCGCTTCTCCACGCCGGCCTCCCGCGCAAGTGCCGTGGCCTCTTCGTCGTAGCCGTGCGAGAGCTCGACGATCGTCGCGCGCTCGACGCCGTGCTTCAAGAGCTCGAGCTCGATCGCGCCGATACCGCCGCCCACTTCCAGCGACGTCCCCGACACACCGCGTGCCGACAGCTCGTCGACGAGCCGCTGGGCGGTGTCGTCGAGCCCGCGCTTGCGATAGCGCCTCGCGTCGCGGCGGGCGAGCCGAGGCCCGAAGAACCGCTCGTACCCGGTCGCGCAGCACCCACCCACCGCGTCGAGTCTAGGCGAGGATCCGCTGGAGCCGCGCGGCCTCCGCGGTTGCCGCGTAGACCGTCGACGGTGGGTACGTCTCCTCGACCCGCCGCGTGACGAGCTCGGCCCGCTCGAGGTCCTTCAGCGCGAGGGCGAGCGCCCGCGCCGTGATCCCCGGAAGCGCCTCGCGCAGCTCCGAGAAACGCGTGTTGCCGCGAAGCGCGAAAAGGACCGGCAGCGACCACTTCCGCAGGAGCACATCGGCCTTGCCGTCCACCGCAGCAGCGAGCAGGCGCGCGCACCGCACCGCCGCCTCCTCGCCCTCCGGCGTGAGGAGGTACTCCGGGCGCAGCGGGTGCCCGTAGCCGGGGTTTCGGCGCACCAGGCCGAGCTCGACCAGCGCCGCCAGCGTGCGCTGCAGCGACGCGCGCCCGACGCCGAGGCGGTTCACGAGGACGACGAACCGCGCCCCGCGCGTCCGGCCGAGCTCCGCCAGCACCGGGGCAGACCAACGGTGGTGGCACAGCGCGATGAGCTCCTCGATTGACACGAAACGCTATCTAGTATAAAAACGGTACTCGGACACCGACAAGCGAAGGGAGCCGACGATGAGCGAGAGCAGCGCAGCGCAGACCGCGACCAAGACTCCGATCGACTACGCCGATCACCTGACGATCTCGTGCAGCGTGTCCGACCTCGAGCGGGCGATCGCGTGGTACCGCGACCTCCTCGGCTTCGAGCTGATCTACAAGCTCGACGACATGGGCTGGTGCGAGCTGCGGACGCCGTGGAAAGGGATCTCGATCGGCCTCGGCCAGTCGGAGACGCCGACCACCGGCGGCACGACCCCCGTCTTCGGCGTCGAGGACATCGACGAGGCGCGCTCCCACCTGGAGTCGAACGGTGTCCGCTTCGACGGCGACACGCAGGTGATCCCCGACATGGTCAAGCTGGCGACCTTCTACGACCCGGACGGGAACCCGTGGATGCTCGCGGAGAGCACCATGCCGGAGACCGAGCGAGGCGCCTAGCCAGCCTAGACTCCGCGCATCCGCATCCTCGTAGCCGAAGACGAAACGATCATCCGCCTCGACCTGCGCGAGCTGCTCGAGCGCGCGGGCTTCGAGGTGTGCGCGGAGGCCAAGGACGGCCTGGAGGCGGTCGAGCTCGCGCGCAGCGAGCAGCCCGACCTGGCAGTGCTCGACGTGAAGATGCCGCGGCTGGACGGGATCGAGGCTGCGCGCAAGATCCTCGACGAGCGGCCGATCCCGATCGTGATGGTGACCGCCTACGGCCAGGACGAGCTCGTCTCGCGCGCCGTCGAAGCAGGGGTCTTCGGCTACCTCGTCAAGCCGTTTCGCGAGCAGGACCTGCTGCCTGCGATCCGCACCGCCCGAGCCCGCCACGAGGAGCTCGTCGCGCTGCGCGAACAGGCCGACTCGCTCGCGGAGGCGCTTGCGTCGAGGAAGTCGATCGAGCGCGCGAAGGGGCTGTTGATGGAGCGCGAGGGCCTGACGGAGCAGGAGGCGTTTGCGCGGCTGCGCAAGGCGAGCCAGGTCTCCGGGCGGCCGCTGAAAGTGGTGGCCGAGGCGGTCGTCGCTACCCTCGAGCGCCCGGGTTGATCATCGGCAGAATGCCGAGGTGCGGATCCTCTCTTCACCGCGGTGGAGGCGTCGTCTCGCGCCCCCGCTCCTCATGCTGGTCGTCGCCGCGCCGCTGATTTACCTGGGCGTGCACTTCTCCAAGCCTGGAGACAAGGGCGCCGCGACCGGCCCGCTGGTCAACGAGCCCGGCTACACCCAGCCGAAGCGCGCGCCGTTCACGAAGGCGAAGCAGCGCGAGGTGAGCAAGGTGCTGCGCGAGTTCGTCCTCACCGCGGTCGACCGCCAGGACGTCGGCCGC
>JBEVNN010000129.1:0-2769 GCA_040508095.1 Gaiellaceae bacterium | reverse complement strand
CACCACTCCGGGCTCGAGCGCTCCGACACGATGGAGGCGCTACGCAAGCTCGACCAGCAGTTCGGCCGCATCGAGCGCGCGCGCCGCTATGCGGCTCGGCCGTACGAGATCGTCGTTCTCTCCGACCACGGCCAAACCCAGGGCGCGACCTTCAAGCAGCGCAACGGCTACGGGCTCGACGAGCTGGTGCAGCGCTCGGTCGAACAGGCCGAGGTCGCCGACGTGGGAGCCGGCGACGAGAACCAGGCCACGGTCGGCCGCGCGGTCGACGAGGCGTCAGGCCACAAGCGGAAGAAGCCGTCGAAGAAGGACGTCAGCGGCCAGGACCTCGTCGTGCTCGGGTCCGGGAACCTCGGCTTGATCTACCTGCTCGGGGAGGAGCGGCGCCGGCTCACGCTCGAGGAGATCGACGCGCAGCATCCACGGCTCGTCCCGGCGCTGCGCGAGCATCCGCACGTCGGCTGGCTCCTGATCCGCTCCGAGCAGCAGGGGGCGCTGGTCCTCGGCCCGCGCGGCACGCGGTTTCTCGCCACCGGCGAGGTCGAGGGGGAGGACCCATTGGCTGAGTTCTCGCCGAACGCGGCGAGCCACCTCGCGCGGAGCGACGGGTTCACGCACGCGGCCGACATCTTCGTCGGCAGCTTCTACGACCCGACGCTCGAAGAAGGGTGCGCGTTCGAGGAGCTGATCTCGTTCCACGGCGGCCTCGGCGGGCCGCAGACGCGGCCGTTCCTGCTCTACCCGGTCGGGCTGGCGGCGCCAACGGAGCCGATCATGGGCGCCGCGTCGGTCAACGAGATCTTGCGCGGCTGGCGCCGAGACCTCCAGGGCGATCCCCAGGAAACGCCGGTCGCGGAGCCGGTGGAAGCGCGCGCTTGACGACGGCCGCCGCGGCGACACCTACCCAGACGAAGGCGGCCTCGGTCGTCCTGCTGACCCTCGCGATGGGACAGTTCCTGATGACGCTCGACACCTCGGTGATGAACGTCTCGATCGCGACCGTGGCCAAGGACGTCGGCACCACCGTGACCGGAATCCAGGGCGCGATCACCGCCTACACGCTCGTGATGGCCTCGCTGATGATCATCGGGGCGAAGATCGGCGCGATCATCGGCCGCAAGCGCGCCTTCGCGATCGGCGCCGTCATCTACGGCTGCGGCTCGTTCACGACCTCCATTGCCCCGAACCTGCCGGTGCTCCTCTTCGGCTGGTCGTTTCTCGAAGGCGTCGGCGCTGCGCTGATCCTTCCGGCGATCGTCGCGCTGGTGGCGGGGAACTTCCCGGTCCAGCGGCGGCCGGCCGCCTACGGGCTCGTTGCCGCTGCCGGTGCAATCGCCGTCGCGACCGGCCCGCTGATCGGCGGGATCTTCACGACCTACTTCTCCTGGCGCTGGGTCTTCGCCGGGGAGGTCCTGATCGTCCTCGCCATCCTCATCCTCAGTCGGCGGATCGCGGATGCGCCGCCGGAGAAGCGGCCGAAGCTGGACTTCGTGGGCGCGGTGCTGTCCGCGGTGGGCCTCGCGCTACTCGTCTTCGGCGTGCTGCGATCCGGAGAGTGGGGCTGGATCAAGCCGAGGCCCGACGGCCCGGACTGGTGGGGGCTGTCGCCGACGATCTGGCTCGTGCTGGCCGGCTTCGGCGTGCTCTGGCTCTTCCTGCAGTGGGAGACCTGGCGCCAGGAGCGCGGCAAGGAGCCGCTCGTACAGCCGGCGCTGCTGAAGAACAAGCAGCTGACCGGCGGCCTGACGATGTTCTTCTTCCAGTACCTGGCGCAGGCCGGGCTGTTCTTCGTCGTGCCGCTCTACCTCTCGGTTGCGCTCGGGCTCTCGGCGCTCGCCACCGGCGTGCGACTGACCCCGCTCTCACTGACGCTGCTGGCGGGAGCCATCGGGATCCCACGCCTCAGGCCCCAGGCGAACCCGCGCCGCGTCGTCCGGATCGGGCTGCTGATGCTCCTCCTGGGGACGGTGGTCCTGCTCGGGGCGCTCGACACCGATGCCGGACCCGAGATCGTGCTCGTGCCCATGCTGCTGATCGGCTTCGGGATCGGCGCACTCGCCTCGCAGCTCGGGTCGGTGACCGTCTCGGCCGTTCCCGACGACCAGGCGCCCGAGGTCGGCGGCATCCAGAACACCGCTACCAACCTCGGCGCCTCGCTCGGCACGGCTTTCGCGGGCGCGCTGCTGATCGCCGCCCTTTCGACGTCGTTCCTGACGAACATCGAGAACAACGACGCCATCCCCTCGCGGGTCAAGTCCGAGGCGCAGGTGAAGCTCGCCGGCGGTGTGCCCTTCATCTCGGACGCCGATCTCGATCAGGCGCTCGACGAGGCGAACGTCCCTGCACGCGCGAGGGATGACGCGGTGAAGGCCTATCAGGAGTCGCGCATCACGGGTCTCAAGGCCGCGCTGGCGATTCTCGCTCTGATGGACATCCTCGCCCTGTTCCTGACCGGCCGCATACCAAAGGTCCAGCCGGGATCCGCGCAGGCCTCTACCGACCGCGCGCCAGCCCGGGCCGCCACAGGCTGACGAGCCCGGCGATCAGGGTCACCAGGAAGATCTGCCCGACCAGCATCTCGAGGCCCGAGAGCATCTTTCCGGGCTGGCCGGCCGGGACAAGGTTGCCGTAGCCGGTCGTCGAGAGTGTCGTGATGCTGAAGAAGACGTAGTCACCGACCTGGAGCGGCTGGCCGAAGAACAACCCGGGCTGGAACTTGTCCACGGCAACGTAGACCCAGGTGAAGAGGATCCCGAGCATGACGTAGAC
>JBEVNN010000122.1:0-9538 GCA_040508095.1 Gaiellaceae bacterium | reverse complement strand
GTTGCCCACCGGGACCCGCAGCACGAGGGTCGCGCCCCCGCCCTTGCTGCGAGTCGCGTACTGCACCGACGCCACGTAGCCGCCGAGCCCGTGCGCGAGGTTCATCGCACGCTTGGCCGCGCTCGACATGGCGTCGACGTTCTTCACGCGCAGCCGCATGGTCGCCTGGTAGCGCTGCAGGCGGCCGGCCGTCGGAGCGAGATCGGACGTCCGCTCCAGGGGGCCGAGGTTAGGGGCCGGTGTCTTCAGAGCGACACCTCCGACGCCTTGCCTGACTGCGTCGCCGTGCTCGATGGTCTTCACAGACTTCGGCTTGACCGCCGACAGCTGCTTCGTGCTCGAACCGCTCAGGCCGGTGACGCCGGCGGCTACGAAAGATGCGAGCAGCGCAGCCCCGGCGAGCGCCAACACCACCCGGCGCGACGGCCACCGGAACGTCCACCGCGGCCCGGGCGGCTCCAGCGCACGCACCTGCGCCCGCAGCGCGACCGGCGCGACGGGACGCGACGCGCGCAGCTCCTCCGCGAGCTTGTCGAACCGGTCGTCAACGAGCTCAAGCGGCGACACCGGCGCTCACCTCCTTCTCCAGCTTCTGCAGGGCGCGGCTCAGACGCGTCGAGCACGCGGTCGCGCTGATCCCGAGCACCCGAGCTGCGGCCTCGCCGTCGAGCTCGAGCACGATCCGCAGGGCGACCACCTCCCGCTCAGCGGCGGACAGCCGCGACAAGGCCGCCTCCAGAGCAGGCGACAACCCCTCGCCGAAGACCTGCTCCTCGCTCTCGGGCACGGAAACGGCGTAGCGGCCCTCGCGACGGCGGCGGCGCTCCTCGGCACGGAAGTGGTCGAGCGCCGTCGAACGGGCGAGCTGGCAGAGCCAGGTCCGCGCGCCGCCGCGCCGAGGGTCGAAGCGATGCCAGCGCTCGCAGGCGCGGGCAAACGTCTCGGCCGCGAGCTCCTCGGCGGTTCCTCTGTCTCCGGTCAGATACACGAGCTAGGCGTGGACGTCGTCGAGGTGGCGCTCGGCCGCCTCTGCGAATTCCGTTTTCACGGCGTCTATACGTCGCCGCTTGCCCATCACGTCACATCATGCGGCGCGCACCGCCTCCTCGTACACCCGATCGCGGGAGAAGCGCTCCAGCTCGTCGCTGAGCAGATCCGCGGGATCGGGCGGGTCTCCGGGCGGGAAGGGAGCCGGCTCGCCGTCGACGTCGACCCCTTCGAGCCGCTTCGCCTCCTCGTGCTCGAGCTCCACGTCGTGCCCGAGCCGCGAGCGCAACCACCCTGCCAGCAGGCAGGCCTGCGCCCTCGTCCCCTTCACCTTGATCCGCTTCACTTCGCCGATCCCGGGCCAGAGCGACGCGAGCTGCGGACGCCAGCGGCTCGTCCTGGCCCAGGCGATGTCCGAGACCACGACCCGGTCGAAGACCTCCGCAAAGCGCGCATAGGGCTCGGGCAGGCCCGGCCATTCCGTCGAGTCGACGATCAGGCGGTCGACGACGTCCACCAGCTGCTCGAACGGCGACTCGCCGAACGGCGGCAGCCCGCGCCAGCGCAGGAACACCGGCAGGTCGGGCAGCAGCAGCGGCTGCACGATGCTCGCGGGCGCCTCCGCGCGCGAGCCGCAGAGCCTCAGCCGAATCGTCTCGACCGCGACCTGCCGCGCCTCGCCCGCCGAGAAGGTCTCGACCTCGACGTTCGCCTCGAGGGCATCCTCCGCCCCGGGGTCCGGCACGAGCACGATCGTCCGCGAGGGGTGCCGGTCCGCCAGCCCGGCTAGCACGTCTTCGGCCATCTCGACCCACTCCGACGGCACCCAGGCGATGTGCGTCATCACGCTCGTCCGCTGGAACGGGGCGCCGCTCTCGTTCTTGCACCGGAGCCGCGCGAGCTCGCGGTCGATTTCCGGGATGGACGCTAGTGCCGTCGCCACGTCCGGCCGTCCCGCCGCAGGAGCTCGTCGGCGACGTGCGGCCCCCACGTGCCCGCGGCGTAGTTCGGGAACGAGGGGCGGTCGCGTGGCCAGGACGCGACGATCGCGTCCACCAGCGACCACTGCTCCTCGACCTCGTCCGCGCGCGTGAACAGCGTCGCGTCGCCCAGGAAGCAGTCGAGCAGCAGCCGCTCGTACGCCTCGGGAATCCCGGTGCGGAAGACGCCGCCGTAGAGGAAGTCCATGTGCACCGTCCGCAGCGTCATCCCCTGGCCCGGCACCTTGGCCGCGAACTCCAGCGAGACGCCTTCGTCCGGCTGGATGTGGCAGACGAGCACGTTCGGTCGCAGGCCGTCCTCGGTGATCTCGAAGGGCGGGTGCGGCGCGCGCTTGAACTCGATTGCGATCGTGGTTTCGCGCCGAGCCAGCCGCTTCCCCGCCCGAATGTAGAAGGGCGTGTCGGCCCAGCGCCAGTTGTCGACGTAGAGCTGGGCGGCGACGTACGTCTCCGTCATCGAGTCCGGCGCGACGCCGTCCTCCTCGCGGTAGCCGGGCACCTCCTGGCCCTCGACGTAGCCGCGTCCGTACTGCCCGCGGACGACGTGCTTCGGGCCGGGCGTGTGCAGCGCGCGGAGCACCTTTACCTTCTCGTTGCGAACCGAGTCGGCGGTGAAGTCGATCGGCGGCTCCATCGCGGTCAGCGCGACGAGCTGCAGCAGGTGGTTCTGGAAGACGTCGCGGATCGCGCCGGCGCGCTCGTAGAAGCCGGCGCGCCCTTCGATCCCGATCGTCTCGGCGACCGTGATCTGGATGTGGTCGACGAACTGCCGGTTCCAGATCGGCTCGAAGATCCCGTTCGCGAAGCGCAGGGCGAGCAGGTTCTGGACCGTCTCCTTGCCGAGGTAGTGGTCGATGCGGAAGATCTCCTCCTCGGCGAACGAGCGCTGGATCTGCTCGTTCAGCTCGCGTGCGGAGGCGAGGTCGCGGCCGAAGGGCTTCTCCACGATCAGCCGAGTCCAGCCCTCGGTCGAGCGCCGCTCGCCGATCTCGCGCGCGAGCATCGAGATCGCGTCCGGCGGGACGGCGAGGTAGTAGACCCGGTTGCCGGCCGTGCCGCGCTTCTCATCGAGCTCGGTGAGGGCCGTGACCACGCGGTCCTCGCCACCTTCGTCCGCGAAGTCGGTCGAGACGTAGCGCATCCCCTCGGCGAGCCACTCCCAGACGTCTTCGCGGAACTCGTCCCGGCCGAACTCCTGCACGGCGTGCTTCATCCGGTCTCGGAACTCGTAGTCGGACTCCTCGCTGCGGGAGACGCCGACGACACCGAACTTCTCGGGGAGCAGCCGCCGCAGCGCGAGCGAGTAAAGCGCCGGGAAGAGCTTGCGCCGGGTCAGGTCGCCGGAGGCGCCGAAGATGACGAGCGCGCAGGGCTCCGGCGTGCGCTGCAGCCGCAGGCCCTCGAGCAGCGGGTTCTCGAGCTGCTGCTCCGGCTGAGCGGTCTCGGTCATGCCTCCGGGCTCTTCTCGAGGTGGCCGCCGAACGCCTTGCGCATCGCCGAGAGGACGCGGTTGCCCCAGTCCGCCTCGCCGCGCGACGCGAAGCGGTCGAAGAGCGACGCGGCCAACACCGGTGCCGGAACCCCGGTCTCGACCGCGGCCTGCACCGTCCAGCGCCCCTCGCCCGAGTCGCTGACGCGGCCGGCGTAGTCGTCGAGGTTCGGCGACTCGTGCAGGGCCTGCGCCGACAGGTCGAGCAGCCACGACGAGACCACGGAGCCGCGGCGCCAGAGCTCCGCGACGGCCGCCACGTCAAGCTCGTACTTGTAGTGGTCCGGGTCGCGGAGCGGAGTCGTCTCGGCGTCGGTTTCCTGCGCGTGGAGGCCGATGTTGGCGTGCTTGAGGACGTTCAGCCCTTCGGCGTAGGCCTGCATCAGCCCGTACTCGATCCCGTTGTGGACCATCTTCACGAAGTGGCCCGCGCCGACCGGGCCGCAGTGCAGCCAGCCCTGCTCTTCGGGCGCAGCGTCGCCGTCGCGGCCGGGCGTTCGCGCAGCCGCATCCATCCCGGGCGCAAGGGCCTCGAAGACAGGCTCCAGTCGCCCGACGGGCTCGTCCTCGCCGCCGACCATCAGGCAGAAGCCGCGCTTCAGACCGAAGACACCGCCGCTGACGCCGACGTCGACGTAGTGGAGACCGCGCCCCTGCAGGTCGCGCGAGCGGCGCAGATCGTCGACGTAGTACGAGTTGCCGCCGTCGACGATCGTGTCGCCCTGCTCGAGGTGCGGGGCGAGCTCGGAGACGACCGAGTCGACGATCCCGGCCGGGACCATCAGCCAGACCGAGCGCGGCGCGTCGAGCTGCTGCGCAAGCTCCTCCAGGGAGGACGCCGTCGAATCGACGTTGGGGTCGAACGTCTTGAGCTCGTGTCCCGCCGACTCGAGGCGCTTCGTCATGTTGGCGCCCATGCGGCCGAGGCCGACCATCCCGAGCTGCATCTAGAGGTCCTCCAGTCGAACGCGAACGATGCGGCGTTCCCGCTCCTCGAGCGAGGCGAGGTCGCCGGCCGCCTGTGAGTGGATCAGCCGCCGGAAGCCGAAGTCGCGGCCCGGAATCGGAACCTCGTCACCGGCGTCGTCCACGACCTGGACGAAGAGCCCCGTGTTCGGGCCGCCCTTGTGCAGCTGGCCGGTGGAGTGCAGGTAACGCGGGCCGAAACCGTGTGTGACCACGCAGTCGGTCTCCGCGCGGGCGCGATCGACCAGCGGATCGAGCTGGGCTTGCCGCGCGGGGTCGACGAACGCCTGGATCGCGACGTAATCGCCGGGTTGCGCCTGCCCGAAGAGCTCCTCGAGAGAACCGCGTGGCTCCACGTCCGGCTCGCCGCCGGCCGCGAGCACCTCGTTGGTCTTGTCCTTCGCGGCCTGCACGTTCGGCTGGTCGAACGGGTTGATGCCGAGAATCGAGCCAGCGACGGCAGTCGCAAACTCCCAGCGGAAGAACTCCTGGCCGAGCTCGTACGGGCCTGGCAGCCGGACCTCCGGCGCCTGGCGGTCGGGCGCGTCCGCCGGCTCGCCCGGCGCAGGGATCAGCCCCTTGCCCTCCTTGCCGGTCGACTCCGCGAGCAGCTGCTCGGCCCAGAGGCCGAAGCCGCCGGTGTTCGGGTTGATGGTGATCTTGTCGCGCCCCTCGGCCCAGCCGCTGCCGAGCTCGAGCCCGAGGTCGAGGCCAGGGTTCCCTACCTCGCCGTGGCACGCCTCGACCGCCTCGTCCACGCGGTCGAGGAACCGCTCGAAGTCGACGCCCATCAGCGCCGCGGGGACCATCCCGAACACCGAGAGCGCCGAGTAGCGCCCGCCGATCGTCGGCTCGCCGTCGAACGTCGCGAGGAAGCTCCGTTCCCGCGCCACCTGCTCGAGCTCCGAGCCCGGGTCGGTGATCGCGACGAAGTACTCGCCACGCTGGCCCGAGCGCTCCCAGAACCAGTCGAGGTGACAGCGCGTCTCGAGCGTCGTGCCGGACTTGGAGGCGACGAGGAAGAGCGTGGCGTCGAAGTCGAGGCTGTCCGTGAGTCGGCGAACCGCAGCGGGGTGCGTCGTGTCGAGGACGTGGAACGCATCGGCACCGAAGGTCCGCCTGAGCACCTCGGGGGCGAGGCTCGAGCCGCCCATGCCGAGCAGCACGAACGTGTCGATCTGGCCGGGGGCGCCGACCTCCTCGACGAACCGGAGCAGGCCGTCGATCCGGCTGCGCATCCGCATCGGCTCGTCGAGCCAGCCAAGCCACTTCGCCTCGTCGCTGCCGGTCCAGACGGTCGGGTCCCGCTCCCAGATCCGCGCGACGAGCTCGGCCGGAGCAATCGTGCTCACGCGGCCGTCTCCCGCAGGAAGGGGAGCACGAGCGCGTCGAACTCGCGCGGCCGTTCCATGCTCGGCACGTGCGCGGTCGCCTCGATGCGCTGGAGGCGGGCACCGGGGATCTCGCGTGCGAGCCGCTCCGCGATCGCGTGCATGTCGGGCTGGTCCTCCTCGCCGACCAGAACGAGCGTCGGCACCTGGATCTCGCCGAGCTTCTGCGCGAGATCGTCGACGAGCAGCTCCTCCTCGTCCTCCTCAACCGCGACGACGAGCTCGTACGCGCGGCGCTGCATCTCCCCGACGCGGGCACGCACTTGCGGGTCGACGTCCTCCGGCCTGCGGCGCGGACCGTCCACCCACGTGCGCAGGCTCGCCTCGACCGCCGCGTCGAGATCGCCGGCCTCGAACGCCGCCTCTTCCTCGGCCCACGCGTCATGCATCTCCTGCGACCACTCGTGGCCGGGAAGGCCCGGAGCGACGAGCACGAGCGCCGACACGAGCTCGGGCCGCGCGAGAGCGACCTCGAGGGCGACGCGGCCACCGAGCGAGACGCCGACGAGCGCCGCGCGTTCCACCCCACGCGCCTCGAGCACCTCGATCAGGTCACGCGCCTGCGCGAACGGCCCCGGTTCGAGCGGCGAGTTTCCGAACCCCCGCAGGTCGACCCGCAGCAGCCGGAACGACGGCGACCACTCCTGCCATTCGCGATCCCACATCCGGCTGTCGCAAATGCCTTCGTGCACGAGCACGACCGCCGGCCCCTCGCCGGCGACCTCTGCGAACAGCGCCACGCCGAACGCCTCAGGCGGAGACGAGCTCGCCGCGCTTGGCCTTGACGCCGTCGAGCAGTTCCCTGAACGAGTCGGCGAACTTCTCGACGCCCTCGCGCTCCAGCGTCACCACGACGTCGTCGTAGTCGACACCCGCCTCGGCGACGCGTTCGAATACCTGCCTGGCCTCGTCGATGCCCTGCTCGAGCGTGAGCGCCACCTCGCCGTGGTCCTGGAACGCGCGGATCGTCTCCTCGGGCATCGTGTTCACCGTCTCGGGCCCGATCAGATCCTCGACGTACAGCACGTCGCGGTACTCCGGGTTCTTCGTCGAGGTCGAGGCCCAGAGACAGCGCTGCGTTCCCGCGCCCTTCGCGTGTAGCGCCTCCCAGCGGTCCCCGGAGAAGAGCCCCTTGTAGCGCTCGTAGGCGAGCTTCGCGTTCGCGACCGCGAGCTTGCCTTTCAGGTCGTCGGGCGCGCCGGCCTCGGCGAGCCGACGGTCGGCCTCGGTGTCCACGCGCGAGACGAAGAAGCTCGCGACCGACGCGACCCGCGTCGGGTCGCCGCCGCTCTCGACGAGCCGCTCGAGCCCGCGCAGGTACGCCTCGACGACCTCGGCGTAGCGCTCCAGCGAGAAGATGAGCGTCACGTTGATGTTCCGCCCGCGGGCGATCATCTCCTCGATCGCGGGCAGCCCGGACTTCGTGGCCGGGATCTTCACGAAGCAGTTCGGCTTGTCGACGAGCTCATGCAGCCGCTGCGCCTCGGCAATCGTTGCGTCCGTGTCGTAGGCGAGGTTCGGGTCGACCTCGATCGAGACGTAGCCGTCCTGGCCCTGTCCGCCGTCCCAGACGGGTCGCAGCAGGTCGCACGCGTTCTGGACGTCCTGGACGGCCAGCCGCAGGAAGACCTCCTTCGGGTCGTCCTCCTTGGCTAGCACCTCGCGGAACTGCTCGTCGTAGGCGTCCCCTTCGGAGATCGCCTTCTGGAAGATCGTCGGGTTCGACGTGACGCCGACGACGGCGTCCTCCTCCATCATCCGCGCGAGCTCGCCGCTCCGCAGCAGGTGACGAGAGAGAAAGTCGATCCAGACGCTTTGTCCGAGCTCGGACAGCTGGTGTAGTCGTGAGTTAGCCATATGTGGTCTCCCTTTCCATCTCCTCGATCTTCTCAAGCCTCCGCACGTAGCGCTCGGCGCCGTCGAAGCGGGCATCGAGGAACGCGCGCGTGAGGTCGGCGGCCAGCTCGGGGCCGATCACCTCCGAGCCGAGGCAGAGCACGTTCATGTCGTCGTGCTCTACGCCCTGATGCGCGGAGTAGATGTCGTGGCAGATCGCGGCGCGGATTCCCGGCAGCTTGTTGGCTGCAACCGACGCGCCCACCCCGGAGCCGCACACGAACACCGCGCGCTCGGCTTCGCCCGAGCGGATCGCCTCGCCGATCTCGCGTGCCTTGTCGGGGTAGTCGATACGCGGCTCGGGCTTGTCCGTGCCCAGGTCCACGGCCTCGTGCCCAAGTGCGGCCACAACCTCCAGCAGCCGCTCACGGAGCTTGACGCCGCGGTGGTCAAACGCAACCGCGACTCGCATAGGACCGTTACGTTACTCCCATGAGCGACGCTGAGCGCTGGCGCGAGCTGGGGCAGCAGCTGCGAGTCGACTCGATCCGCGCGGCTGCCGTCACAAGCTCCGGCCACCCGACTTCGTCGATGTCCGCGGCCGACCTGATGGCCGTGCTGATGTCGAAGTACCTCCACTACGACTTCGATCGACCCGACGACCCGCGCAACGACCACCTCATCTTCTCGAAGGGCCACGCCTCGCCGCTGCTGTACTCGATGTACAAGGCGGCCGGCGCGATCACCGACGAGGAGCTGCTCACGTTCCGGAAGTTCGGCAGCAGGCTGGAGGGCCACCCGACGCCGGAGATCCCCTGGGTCGACGTCGCCACGGGTTCGCTCGGCCAGGGACTGCCGTACGGAGTCGGCATCGCGCTCGCGGGCAAGAAGCTCGACCGGTTGCCCTACCGGGTATGGGTATTGCACGGCGACAGCGAGACGGCGGAGGGCTCGGTCTGGGAGGCGTTCGAGCACGCGTCGTTCTACGGCCTGGACAACCTGACGGTGATTCTCGACGTCAACCGCCTTGGCCAGCGTGGCGAGACGATGCACGGCTGGGATCTGGACTCGTACGCCAACAAGGCGCGCGCGTTCGGCTGGCACGCTGTCGAAGTCGACGGCCACGACGTGGAGGCGATCGACCGCGCCTACGGGGAGGCGGCCGCGCAGCAGGGCCAGCCGACGCTGGTCGTGGCACACACGCTCAAGGGCAAGGGCGTGAAGGAGGTCGAGGACAAGGGCGGCTGGCACGGGAAGGCGCTCGACCACCCCGAGGAGTCGATCGCGGAGCTCGGCGGCGAGCGCAACATCGTCGTCGAGGTGCCGAAGCCCGAGCTCAAGGGCGAGCCGCACACATTCGAGGTTTCCGGTCCGCTCGAGCTCCCGTCGTGGCAGCACGGCGAGGAAGTCGCGACCCGGCGCGCCTACGGCGACGCGTTGGCGGCGCTCGGCGCGGCGCGCGGCGACGTCGTGGCGCTCGACGGCGAGGTCTCGAACTCGACCTACGCCGAGATCTTCCGCGACGCGCATCCCGACCGGTACTTCGAGATGTACATCGCGGAGCAGCAGATGGTCGCCGCGGCGGTCGGAATGCAGGTGCGCGGATGGGTCCCGTTCGCGTCCACGTTCGCCGCGTTCCTCACTCGCGCGTACGACTTCATCCGCATGGCCGCGATCAGCCGCGCGAACATCCGCCTCTGCGGCTCGCACGCGGGCGTCTCGATCGGGGAGGACGGGCCGTCCCAGATGGCGCTCGAGGACCTCGCGATGATGAGGGCCGTCGGCGGCAGCACCGTGCTTTACCCATGCGATGCGAACCAGACGGCGAAGCTCGTGGCCGCGATGGCGGAGATCGAAGGCATCTCGTA
>JBEVNN010000120.1:0-4062 GCA_040508095.1 Gaiellaceae bacterium | reverse complement strand
TTCGGGCCCGCCCCCCCGCTCGGCGGGTTAGACGCGGCCCGCTATGTCGGTAATCTGCGTCGCCGTGAAGGCGACCACCTCTTACTCCTCGGGGCCGCGTTTGACGTGGTTTTTGTTGTGGAAGTCGCGGCCGGCCGCGCCTGCGATGAGCACACGTGTCCTGGTCATGCATAAAGCTTATGCAGCTACACAGGACAGCGGGCGCATACGCTCCCGGGATGCTCGTCCGCATCGCGGGTTGCGCCTGCGCGGCCGCGCTCCTTCTGGCCGGTAGCTCGGCGGCGCGCGTCGACCAGGCGGGCGTGCGCGCGAAGCAGACGGTCCGGGCGATCGCCGTGCTCGGCCCGCGCGTGGCCGGCTCCGCCAACGAGTTGCGCGCAGGCCGGGTCGTGAGCGCCCGCTTCGCGCGGCTCGGTCTCACCCCGGTCGTGCAGCGCGTGCCGCTGCCGCGCGGCGGCTTTTCGCGCAACCTCGTCTTCCGAACCGCGGGCGGCCCGCTGCGCGCGATCGTGGTCGCGCACCTCGACGGCGTCTCCGCGGGACCTGCGGCGAACGACAACGGCTCGGGCGTCGGCGCGCTCGTCGAGGTCGCCCGCGAGCTGGGGAAGACCCCGGGTGTTCTCTATGCGGCGCTCGGCGCAGAGGAACAGGTGATGACAGGCTCGAGCCTCCACCTCGGCTCGGCGCGGTTGCTGCGCAGCCTCAGCCGCGCCGAGCGGCGCAGCGTGGGGGTCGCGCTCTCGCTGGACATGGTCGGCTGGGGCCCAGAGCTGAACGTGCGCGGTATCGAGGTGCGAGGACCGAACCGCTCGGCCCGGGCCGCGCTCGCGGCGGCACGCTCGATCGGCGTCCGCGCAACGTACCTACCGGACCGCGGGCTCTCCGACCACGAAGAGCTGACCCGCGGCGGCGTCCCGGCCGCGTGGATCGAATGGCGCTGGGACCCGTGCTGGCACAGCGCGTGCGACCGCGTCGGCCGCCTGGAGACGGCGAGGCTCTCGGTCGTGATTCGGCTGACGGTGAAGGCGGTCAGGACCGCGACGAGGTAGTCCGGCCGCTCAGCCGGAGGAGGTACTCGCGCCGGTCGAGCGGATTCGCGTCGGTGCGGCGCCGAGCCGGTGGCGGATTGGCGGTGACGGGCTCGTAGCGGTCGAACCAGAACTCGGCCACGCCCTCGCCGCGGGTCAGGGACGCGAGCGAGCGCTGCAGCTCCTGGACCCGGGCGACGCGGATCTCGCCCTCGATGGTCGTCCACGTGTCGCCCACCTTCGGTGTCTGCGCAAGCGCGCCGAGACGGCCGAGCGCCGAGAAGACGACCGCCAACGTGTCCGCCGGCACGTCCAGACGGAAGCGGTGGATCGGTTCGCAGACGACGGTCCCCGCCTCCTCGAGTGCGCTCATCAGGACGAGCGGCGTCAGTCTGCGGAAGTCCTCGCCGGTGCTGGACATCGCCTTGCTGAAGCCCTGGTGGGCATGGCTCTGGCGCGGGTAGTACCCGGTGTCGGTCAGCGCCACGCTGCAGTCGATCACCTGCCAGCCGTGAAGTCCCTGCCGCAGCGTTGCGTGGACGGTGTCCTCGACAGCACGGAAGAAGGCGGCTGGCATGGTGCCGTGAACCGCGACCTCTCGTGTGTAGTTGACGCCGCTGCCGGGCTGCATCGGCTCCACGCGCAGGCCGACCGTGGCCAGGAACGGATTCGGCTCCTCCCTGATCCGCTCCACCGCCGCGCCCACGGCCAGCGGCCGCTCGACGCAGATGGTCGTCGTCTCGCGGAACTCGACCTCGAGGCCGTAGTCCGCGAGCAGGGTCGCCTGGATGACCTCCTTCTGCACCTCGCCGTACACCGAGACGAAGAGCTCCTGGCGGACATCGTCCTGGCGCAGGTTGATCAGCGGGTCCTGTTCCGCGAGCTCGGCGAGCGCGCCGTGGAGGGCCGCCTTGCCGTCCGGCGCGCGGGGAACGACGACCGTCTCGAGCGTCGGCGGCGCGAACTGGTGCCGTGCGGTCGGCTTTGCCGCGCCGATCGCGTCCCCGATCCGGATGTCGGCCAGGCCCCGGAGCTGTCCGATCTGCCCGGCTGACACCGACGAGCGCTGGACCGACGAGCCGTGCTCGAACACGCGGATCGCGGTCACCTTGTCTTCACCCTCGCGTCCGAACCGCAGCCTGTCGCGCACGGTGACCGTCCCGGAGCGCATCCGCGCGTAGGCGATCTTCTCGCCCGCCGGGCCTCGCTCGATCTTGAAGACGGTGCCCGCCACCAGGCTGTTGCCGTCGGGCGCGGACGCGGGCAGCAGCGCCGCAATCCCCGACATCAGCGCCGGAACACCGTCCCCGGTCCTGGCCGAGCCGAAGAAGACCGGATGCACGAGCGCTCGCTGCGACTGGACCGCGAGCGCGTCCCCGAGTCGTTCGGCGGGGATGCTCCGGTCGTCCACGAACGCAGCGAGCAGCGCCTCGTCGTGCTCGGCGAGAACGGGGAGGCTCTCGGCGGAGACAGGCATCGGAACGACCGCAGCGGTGAGCCGCTCGGCGATTGCCTCCGCCACGCGGCCGGTGTCGGCCCCCGCACGGTCCGTCTTGTTCACGAACAGGAGCGTCGGCACCCGCAGGCGCTGGAGCGCTCGCATGAGCAGGGGCGTCTGCGCCTGGACGCCCTCGACCGCCGAGACGACGAGCACCGCGCCGTCGAGTACGTCGAGCACGCGCTCCACCTCGGCGATGAAGTCCGGGTGGCCGGGGGTGTCGATCAGGGTGACGGTGACGTCGTCGATCTCGAACGACACGACGGCGGACTTGATCGTGATACCGCGCTGCTGCTCGAGCGGCAGCGAGTCGGTTTGCGTCGTGCCGCGGTCGACGTCGCCGGGCTCGTCGATGACGCCGGCGGCATGCAGCAGCCGCTCGGTGAGCGTTGTCTTACCGGCGTCTACATGCGCCAGGATCCCCAGGTTGAGCGTTCGTCGAAGCAAGCGTCATTCCCTCCGAATAGGTCACAAAGGCCTCCTCGTTTGGCAATGACGCAGTGCGCATTCGTCGCTCCTGGTCGGATCGGCGCGGTCGGGGAGAGTAAAGCAGAACCGACTAGCTGAGCCGTTCGCGCACGCGGTCGCCGACCGCGGACATCTCGATCTCCGAGCCCGAGACGTCCTTCAGCAGCTCGTCGGCGGTCGGCCGCTGGCCCTCCGCCCAGAGCTCGCGCAGCAGCGAGCCCGCCTCGCGACGGGTGAACCAGTCGGTGCCGAACCGCTCGCGCAGGTGGTCGCGAAGCTGGCACTCGAACGCCCACGAGCGCAGGTACGCGGTCACGTAGAAGCCCGAGTCCATATCGGCGAGGTAGTTCTCCTCGGCGATCTCGAACTTGAGCGCGTCACCGAGGACCTCGGCGTACCGCTTGGCCATCCCGCTGATGTCGTCGCTGGAGTGGAACTCGAGCTCGTAGAGCAGCTTCGCCGAGTAGCGGCGCACGAAGAACAGCAGCCAGAGCATCCCCTCGGCCGCGTACTCCTCCGGGCCCGGGAAGTCGAGCTTGCGCGAGAGCCACGCGGGCTCGTCCGTGAGGTGCTGCATCAGCATCGCCCAGCCCTCGGTGACGGCGACGTCGCCTAGCCGCTTCTCCTCCATCGAGAGCTCCGGTGACGTACCGCCGAAGTGCTCGGCGTGCCCGGCCTCGTGGAAGAAGGCACGCCAGTCGTCGGCGCCGCCGATCGGCTGGATCACGAGCATCACCTTGTCGGGGATCTCGATCGGCGAGCAGAAGGCGCGCGGGGTCTTCTGTGGCCGCTGCTCGATGTCGAGGTGGATGTTCTCCTGGCTGTCGAGATCGATGCCGAGGTCGTTCAGGGTCGCCTTCAGGGCAGGCACCAGCTTGTCGGCCGGGAAGCCCTCGTCCCACTGCGGCGAGCGGATCATCCGCTGGAGATCCCAGCGGGCCAGGTCGTCGAGGGAGAGGCCCAGCTGCTCCCGCGCTGCACGGCCGAGCACGTCTTCGTACAGCCGCTCGGTGTCGGCGAGGAACGCCTCGCACTGCGTGGCGAGCTCCTTGAGCCGGAAGCCGAATT
>JBEVNN010000067.1:0-2828 GCA_040508095.1 Gaiellaceae bacterium | reverse complement strand
GACTCCGTGCCGCGAGAGCTTTTGGACAAGGCGGTCGGCGCCGCGCTTGGTCCGGACGAAGACGAGCGTCGAGCCGGGCTCGCGGATGTGCTCGACGAGCGTCTCGACCTTGGTCTCGGCGGTCACCGGGACGAAGCGGTGCTCGATCTCGCCAGGCCGCCGGCTAGAGGGCAGCGACCCTTCGATGCGCGAGGGGCTGTTCGGGTATTTGCGCGCAAGCGCGCCGACCTCGCCGTCGAGCGTGGCGGAGAAGAACATCGTCTGGCGGTTTCGCGGCAGCCGTCGGACGAGCTTGTCGACCTGCGGCTGAAAGCCCATGTCGAGCATGCGGTCGGCCTCGTCGAGGACGAACGTGCGCACCCGCCGGAGGTCGACGAGCCGGCGCTGGGCGAGGTCCTCCAGGCGCCCCGGGGTGGCGACGAGGATGTGCGCGCCCTTGACCCGGTTTGCCTGCGTGCGCAGCGGCACGCCGCCGTACGCCGGAGCGACCGCCAGGCCGCGCGCCCGGGCCAGCGGCTCGAGCTCGTCCGTCACCTGCGCCGCAAGCTCGCGCGTGGGCACGAGCACGAGTGCCGATGGACGGCCGTCCGCCGGCTCTGTTCGCTCGACGATCGGCAGCGCGAACGCCAAGGTCTTGCCCGATCCGGTGGGCGAGCGCACGAGGAGATCCAGGCCACGGAGCGCATCAGGCAGCGCGCGCTCCTGGATCTCGAAGGGATGGGTGATGTTGCGCGCGGCGAGCGCGTCCACGACGGGCGTGGACACGCCGAGCCGGCGGAACGACTGCTGTTGCATTCGGTTCGACTCCTTTAGGGCTCGAGAATTGCCGACCTCGAAACGCCCGAAGGAGGACCGAGAAGCTCATCTCACCGGGCGGCGGAATTGCCACCCGTGCCCCCACCCTAGCAGGGGGCGGCTACCCTCCCGCGATGCCGAGCGAGAAAGCGGAGCGTGTGACGCAGACCCAGAAGGAGCAGCTCGAGGCGGAGCTCGCCGAGCTGGAGGGCCCTCGCCGCGCCGCAATCGTCGAGGCGATCAAGACGGCCCGCTCATTCGGCGACCTTTCCGAGAACTTCGAGTACCACGCTGCGAAGAACGAGCAGGGCCTGCTCGAGCGGCGGATCCGCGTGCTGCGCGACCGGCTCTCGCGGTCGGTCGTCGTCGACGACGAAGCCGCTTCCGACGGCAGCGTCACCGTCGGCTCGAGGGTCGAGCTCGAGGACGAACACGGCGGGCGCCTCTCGGTCGAGATCTCGAGCGTCGGCGGTGTCTCGCCCGACTCGCCGGTCGGCCGAGCGCTGATGGGCGCGAAGGAGGGCGACGAGGTCGAGATCGACGCGCCGAGCGGCGCGTGGCGCGCACGCATCCTCTCCGTAGGCCGCTAGTCGCTTTTTGACCCATCGTGGTCAAGCGGCGGACGGCCTCGCGGTGCGATCGTGCTCGACATGGACACCGGTCGTGCGCTGACGAGCTCCTCCCCCGAGCTCGAGACCGCTTCCCGCCGCTCGCAACTCGTTCGGGCGCTGCGCTCCGTCGACAATGCGATCGAAAAGGTCGGCGAGCGCGGTGAGGTAAGGGGCCTCCAACGCCTGCGCGATGACCTCTGCGCGGCGCTGCGGTCGCACGACGGGTATCCGATGGCGCAGCCGCTGGTTCACGCCTGAATCGGCCGGCTGCCGTTCCTCCAGGCTCGCGGCTTCCGGACAGGCACGGAAGCCGCTGGGCTTGACCGCGTGGTTGCGCGAAAGGCACACTCGTACCGTGTCCGACCTGCGCTCCATGGGTGGGGACGTCGAAAACGCGCTGGAACGGGTCGGCGTTCCGAGTTATGTGATCGACCGCCACGGCATCATCCGGTGGGTCAATCCGGCCGGGCAGCGCCTGGTCGGCGACGTACGCGGTCGGCAGTTCACCTCCGTCGTCTCCGCCGAGGAGACGCGCCGCGCGAAGGAGGCATTCGCGCGGAAGATCTCGGGCATCGAGAAGCACAGCGACTACGAGCTCGTGCTGATGGATGCCGACGGCGATCGCGTCTCGGTCGAGATCAGCTCCGTGCCGCTCTACAACGGGCATCGGATCGTCGGCGTCTTCGGACAGGTCATCGACGTGGACGACGACGATCCGCCGGAGGCACATCCTCATCTCACGCCGCGCCAGACGGAAGTGCTCCGGCTACTCGAGCGCGGCCGCTCGACCAACCAGATCGCGAGCGAGCTGCACCTCAGCACCGAGACCGTCCGCAACCACGTCCGGCACCTGCTCCGGGCGCTTGGCGTGCACTCGCGGCTCGAGGCCGTCGCCGCCGCGCGCCGCGCGCACCTGGTTGGAGCCTGACCGGGCCGCGGTGAGATTCGGTCGTATCCCGCTGGGGCCGATGCGGGGCGTCCTGACGGACGAGACGGAGCGCGCGATCGACGCCGCGCTCGCCGGGCCGCTGCCGGAGATGGTCGGCCGCGCGATCGTCGAGCAGCGGGTCATCGAGCGGGTGGTGGCCGAGATGCTCGAAGCTTCTGCCGGGCGAGAGGCCGGGTCTGACGGACCCGACGGCGTCGTCGAGCAGGTGCTGCGCAACCCGGCGCTCGCGCGCTGGGTTGCGAGCGAGGAGGCCACCCGGCTTGCAGAGGCCGCCACGCAGCGGCTCGTCCACACCCCGGCTTTTCAGCACGCGGTCGCCGAGATGCTTTCGAGCCCGGAAGTCCGACGGGCGCTCGCGCAGGCGGCCGGTGGGTACGGCGAGGAGGCCGCCGGCGCCGCCCGCGGCAAGGCGCGCGCCGCCGACGACCGCATCGAGGCGCGTGTTCATCGGCTGTTTCAGCGGCCGCGCCCGG
>JBEVNN010000040.1:0-7209 GCA_040508095.1 Gaiellaceae bacterium | reverse complement strand
GCGCACCTGTTACTCCCGGGTCGGCTGGCGGCCCATCAGATTCGCAGCTAAGTCGTTCAGATCCTTCCCGTCAAGCACCTGACAGACCCCTTCCGTGATCGGCAGCTCGATGCCGACGCGGTGCGAGAGATCCCGCAGCACCGGCGCTGTCGTGAGGCCTTCCACGGTACCGATCTGGGCCGCGGCCTCGTCCGGCGAAGCGCCCCGCGCGATCAGCTCGCCGGCCTGCCGGTTCCGGCCCAGCCGACTCCAGCAGGTGACGATCAGGTCGCCCATGCCCGCGAGCCCCGAGAAGGTCTCCGCCCGGGCACCACAGGCCTCGCCCAGCCGCGCCATCTCGGCCAGGCCCCGGGCGATCAGCGCTGCCTTCGCGTTGTCGCCGAGCCCGAGCCCGTCGACACCCCCGGCCGCGAGCGCGATCACGTTCTTCGCGGCCGCGCAGAGCTCGACGCCGACGAGGTCCTCGTTCACGTAGACCCGGAAGGCGAGCGAGTTCACGGCCTGCTGCAGCTCCTCGGCAAGGCGGGCGTCCGAGCTGGCGATGACCGCAGCCGCAGGCAGTCCGTCGGCGATCTCCTCGGCGAAGTTCGGCCCCGAGAGGACGGCGAAGCCTCGCCGCTCGACGAGCTGGGAGAGGCGACCGCCGCTCTCGGGATCGAGCCCCTTGGTCAGGCTCAACACCGGCGCGGCGCCTGGTAGCCCGCGCACGACCTGAGCAAACGCGCGACTCGGCACGGCGACCACGTGCAGGTCGGCGCCGGCGAGCGACGGGTCGTCGACGGTCGTCGCCGCCACGCCTTCGAGGTCGACGTTCGGCAGGTAGCGCGGGTTCCGCCCGGTCTCCTCGAGCTCACGTGCCTGCCGCGGGTCGCGTGTGGCAAGCGTGACGTCGTGACCGCGCGCTGCGAGCACGCAGGCGAAGGCGGTCCCCCACGCGCCGGCGCCGACGACCGCCGCCCTCATGAGCGACGGACGAAGTCGATCGACACGGGGACGCCCTGGAGCGCGAACCGCTCGCGCACCTGGTTCTCGACCCAGTAGCCGTAGTCGCGCGTGATCAGGCCCGGATCGTTCACGAAGAAGCGGAAGCGCGGCGGGCGGGCCTGCACCTGCGTGCCGTAGAGCAGGTTCAGGCGGCGGCCGTTGCGAGAAGGCGGCTCGCGGGCCTCCCGCAGCTCGGCGAGGAAGCGGTTCAGCTCCGGCGTGCCGATGCGCGCGATGTGCTTCTCGAACTGCTCCTCGATGCGGTCGAGCAGGCGCGAGATGCCGCGGCCGGACGTCGCCGACACCGTCACCATGGGCGGCCGCTGCCGCAGGCGCGAGGCGATCCGCGGGCGCACCTCTTCGATCTTCGTCTCCGAGATGTCCCACTTCGAGAGGACGACGATCGTGGAGTCCTGTGCCTTGCGCGCGATGTCGGCCACCGCGAGATCCTGGTCGACCAGGCCCTCGTTCGCGTCGACGAGGACGAGCGCCACGTCGGCCCGCTCGGCGGCGGCGAGCGCCCGCAGCTCCGAGTAGTACTCGATCCCCTGCCGCTGCTTGCGCTTGCGGCGGATCCCCGCGGTGTCGACGAGGACGAACGTGCGGTCGCCGCGCTGGAGGACGGTGTCGATGGCGTCGCGGGTGGTTCCGGGAATCTCGGAGACGATCACGCGCTCCTCACCCAGCAGCGCGTTCAGCAGGCTCGACTTGCCGACGTTCGGCCGGCCCAGGATCGCAACCCGGATTGCCTCCTCCCCCACTTCCTGCGGCCCGCTGCCGGGAAGCATCGTCACGACGGCGTCGAGCAGATCGCCGGTGCCGTGGCCGTGCTGGGCCGAGAGAGGCACCGGGTCGCCGAGGCCGAGCCGGTGGAACTCGAACGCGAGCGCGTCCTGGCGCGGGTCGTCGATCTTGTTCGCCAGGAGCAGGACCGGCTTGCGCGCGCGGCGGAGGATCGCGGCAAGCTCCTCGTCGCCAGGGGTGATCCCGGCGCGCGCGTCGACGACGAACAGGATCAGGTCGGCCTCCGCGATCGCCGCCCGGGCCTGGTCGGCGATCGAGCGCGTGATGGGCGTCGGGTCGGCGATGTCGACCCCGCCCGTGTCGATCAGGCGAAAGCGGTGGCCGTTCCAGTCCGCGACGACTTCCTTGCGGTCGCGCGTCACACCCGGTGTCTCGTGCACGACCGCCGCCCGCGACTCGGTCAGCCGGTTGACGAGCGTGGACTTGCCGACGTTCGGAAAACCGACGACGGCGACGGTTCCGAGCATGGGCTCCGCCGTCGCGGCGGCGCCGCGCTCATCCCCCGGTTCGGACGCGTTCCTGACCACGCTGGCGCGCCGGCGATGTTACTGGCCCGGCTGCACGCGGCCCGCCCCACGAACCTCGCGCACGAGGCCGAACGCTGCGACCAGCGCCCACACCCCCTCGAGCAGCAGGAAGCCCCACTGCCGCTCGCGCCAGGCGTCGAGCGCGAGCGCGCCCGCGCCGACGACGTTCAGCACGAGATAGGTCCGGGAGCGAACGTCGAGCCTCCCGGCCTGGGCGGCCGCGAAGGCGGTGAGGATGACGAGAGCGCCGACGACCTGGACGGCCTGGCTCATGAGAAACCTCCACTGCGCGCCGTCTTGTCGGGCCGGGTACGGCGAGCTCCTCGTCCGGGCCCCCGCGAACGCGACGGCTCCGGAGACGCTAGCAACGGCTACGCGGGCTGGCGTGCGCGGACGAGCTCCTCGATCCGCGCGACCACGTCCTCGACGTCGAGCTCGGTGGTGTCGATCTGCACGGCGTCCTCCGCCGGCCGCATGCGGGCGGCGTCGCTCTGGTCGCGCAGCCGCAGGTCGGTCGCGAGCGCGTCGGCGCCGATCTCCGGCCGCTCTGCGAGGCGGCGGCCGGCGCGCACCGAGCGGTCGGCGTTGAGGTAGATCTTCACCTCCGCCTGCGGCGCGACCACGGTGCCGATGTCGCGGCCCTCGATCACGACGTTCCCCTCGTCCGCGAGCTCGCGCTGGCGCTCCCGCATCACCTCGCGCACGGCCGGGTGCCGCGCGACCACCGGCACGAGGCTGTCGATCTCGGCCCGCCGGATCGAGGAGGTGACGTCGGTCTCGGCGATCGAGACGCGGCCGCGCTCGTCGAAGCTGACCGGGTTGTCAGCCGCGAGCTCGCCTAGCTGCTCGCCGTTCGCGAGCGCGATCCCGCGCTGCCGCGCGAGCCACGTGAGCGCCCTGTACATCGCCCCGGTGTCGAGATAGCGGAAGCCCAGCCGCTCGGCCAGACGCCGTGCGACCGTGCTTTTGCCGGCCCCCGCCGGCCCGTCGATGGCGACGATCATCGTTGTGTAACCGAGTCGAGCAGCTCGAAAAACCCGGGGAAGCTTACAGCGACCGCTTCCGAGCCCCCGAGCTGCACGCCGTCCCGCGAGACGAGCCCCGCGACGGCTCCGAGCATCGCGATCCGGTGGTCGCCCTGGGAGCTCATCGAGCCGCCCTTGGGGCGCGTGGGAACGCCTCGGATCTCGAGGCCGTCCTCCGTCGCTGTGACCCGGGCGCCGAGGGCGCGCAGAGACGCCGTCACGGTCTCGATGCGGTCGGTCTCCTTCACGCGGAGCTCCCGAGCACCCTCGACGCGGCTCGTCCCGTGGGCAGAGGAAGCGGCGAGCGCGAACAGCGGCAGCTCGTCGACCAGGAGCGGTACCTCGTCGCCGGTCACGGTCGTCGCGACGAGCTCGGCCGAGAGGATCTCGACATCGCCGACCGGCTCGCCGCTGCTGCGGTGGCGGTGGAAGATCGTCACGCGCGCGCCCATGCGCGCGAGGACATCGAGGAGCCCGGTGCGGCGCGGGTTGAGGCCGACGTCGTGGATCGTCAACTCCGAGCCGGGAAGCAGCGTCGCGGCCACGATGAACGGCGCGGCAGCCGAGAAGTCGCCGGGGACGACGACCTCTCCGAGCGAGATGCGCTCGGCCGGGCCGACCGAGATGCGGCGCTGCTGGCGCCTCACCTGAACGCCACCGGCCTGCAGCATCAGCTCGGTGTGATCGCGCGTCGGCAGCGGCTCGACGACCGTCGTGCGGCCCTGCGCGTAGAGCCCCGCGAGCAGGACGCACGACTTCACCTGTGCACTCGCGACCGGCAGCTCGTAGCGGATGCCGTGGAGCTCGCCGCCGTCGATCGTCAGCGGCGGCGTGCCGTCGGTGGTCTCCACCACGGCGCCCATCTGCGCGAGCGGTCCGGCGATCCGCTCCATCGGGCGCCGCCGGAGCGAGTCGTCACCGGTCAGCTCGAAGCGACCGGGCTCGCCGGCGAGGATCCCGGCCAGCAGGCGGATCGTCGTACCGGAGTTGCCGCAGTCGATCGGCTCGCCGGGATCCCGGAGGCCGCGGAGGCCGACGCCCTCGATGCGCAGCGCGTCCACCTCGTCGTCGTGGACCGTGGCCCCGAGCGCGCGAACGGCACCGATGGTCGCCTCGGTGTCCTGCGAGCGGCCGAAGCCGCGGACAATCGTCTCCCCGTCGGCGATCGCTCCGAGCAGGACGGCCCGGTGCGAGATCGACTTGTCGCCCGGGACGGCGATGTGGCCGCGCAGGGCGGCCGCCGGGGCGATCTTCACGGTGCCAATACCGGCGAGACGACGACGCCGTAGCCCTGGGACTCGAGCAATGCGGCCGCTCGCTCGGCCTCGCTCTTGCCGGTCACGAGCAGCGTCAGCGTCCCGCCGCGCTCCGGTGAGACGTGGTGGAGCTCGAAATCCTCGATGTTGATCCGCTGCGCGCCGAGCGCCTGGGTGATCGCGGCCAGCACGCCAGGACGGTCGGGGACATGGACGCGCAGTTGGTGCAGCTGTCCTGGATCGGGGTACGCATCGGCCAGCATCTGGCGACGGTTGCCCGCGGCCTCGCCGATCCAGCGGGCGAGGAATCCGGCGTCCCCGGCCTCGAGCGCGGCCTCCAGCTGCTCGATCCGGCGGCGGTGCTCGGCCAGCGACTCACGGAGCGGCGCGGCGTTCTCGACGAAGATGTCGACCCAGATGCGCGGGTTGGCGCCCGCCACTCGCGTCATGTCGCGCAGCGATCCGCCCGCTGCCGCGAGCGGCTCGTGCCCCTCGACGCGCGTGGCGCCCGCCTGGTTGACGAGCAGGTTCGCGAGCGCGTGCGGCAGGTGGCTGGTTAGCGCCACGAGACGGTCGTGCGCCTCCGGGTCGACTGCGACCGGCGTGGCTCCGAGCGCCGAGACGAACCCGTGAACGAGCCGGTGGCGGGCAGGATCGGTCTCCGCGGCCGGGGTCAGGAACCAGGTTGCACCTTCGAAGAGCTCCGCGTTGGCGTGCTCGGGGCCGCGCGCCTCCGAGCCGCAGACGGGGTGCCCGCCGACGAAGCGGGTCGAGCCGCGTGCCACCGTCGAAACGCCGGCCTTCGTCGAGCCGACGTCGGTGACGGTCGTCTCGTCGGTGGTCGCGCCGAGCACGGCCTGCACCTGGGCGGCGAGCTGCGCGACGGGCGCCGCAACGACGGCGAGCTCGGCACCGGCGACGGCTGCCTCCAGCGAGGGCGCGCGTTCGTCGACGGCGCCGCGGTCCGCGGCGGCACCGAGCGCAGCCTCGTCGGGATCGAAGCCGGCGACCTCCTTCACCACCCCGGCGCGCTTTGCCGCGAGCGCGACCGAGGCCCCGATGAGGCCGGTCCCGACGATCGCGAGGCGCCGAAGCTCCACGGGGGCCAGGCTAACCGCGCAGCGCGGGCGCGGGCAGGCGGTCACAGGCGGGTCCCATCCCTAACCCCCACCCACCCGGGGATCAATCACGCTAGCGGCGAAGGTGTGACGTGTGTGTGTCGCGGGCGTGGCGGAGGTGTGGCTATTCGTCCACACCGCGCGGCGGCGAGCCCAGCAGCCTCAGCCGATCTGCTTGCCGAGCAGCTCCGCGATCTGAGCCACTTCGCGGGCGAACTCGCCGAACTCCGCGGTCGGAATCTGCTGCGGCCCGTCGCACAGCGCCTGTTCGGGATTCGGGTGCGACTCGACGATGATCCCGTCTGCCCCTACTGCTGCGCCCGCTCGGGCGAGCGGCAGAACGAGGTCGCGCCGACCGGCCGCGTGCGACGGGTCGACGATCACCGGCAGGTGCGTCTCGTGCTTGAGCACGGCCACGGACCCCAGGTCGAGCGTGTAGCGCGTCGTGCGCTCGAACGTCTTGATCCCGCGCTCGCAGAGCACGATCCGCTCGTTGCCCTCGCGCGCGACGTACTCGGCCGCCATCAGCAGCTCCTCGACCGACGCCGACGGCCCGCGCTTGAGCAGCACCGGCTTGTCCGCCCGGCCGACCTCGGCCAGGAGCATGAAGTTCTGCATGTTGCGCGCGCCGATCTGGATCACGTCGGCCGCCTCGAGCACCGCCTCCACGTGCCGCGGGTCCATCAGCTCCGTCACGACCGGCAGGCCCGTCTCCTCGCGGGCCTCCTGCAGGATCGTGAGCGCGTCCTCCCCGAGCCCCTGGAAGGTGTACGGCGAGGTGCGCGGCTTGAACGCACCGCCCCGCAGCCACGTCGCTCCCGCCGCCGCGACCGCCCGCGCCGTCTCGAGCGTCTGCTCCCGGTACTCGACCGTGCACGGCCCCGCGATCAGCCCGAAGTACTCGTCCCCGATCTTGCGGCCGTCGACCTCGATCACCGTCGGGTCCGGCGAGACCTCGCGGGAGACAAGCTTGTACGGCTTCAGGATCGGCAGGACCTGCTCGACCCCGGGGTAGCCCTCCAGAGGCAACGTCGCCAGCAGCTCGCGCTCGCCGATCGCGCCGATCACCGTCGACTCGCGCCCGCGCGACACGCGTGCGTCAACCCCGGCTTCCTGCAGCCGCGCGAGCACGTGCTCGGTCTGGTCCGGCGTCGCGCCGGTCGCCATCACGATCAGCAGTTCCGGGGATCCGTTCGTTGCCACGGCCATCTCAGGCTACCGCCGAGGTAAGTACCCACTGCGGGTTGCCATACTGACCCGGATGCGCATCTTCAGCGGGATCCGGGCCTCGGGCGAGAAGACGCTCGGCAACTACAGCGGCGCCTACCGCCAGTTTCTCGCCAGGCAGGAGGAAGCCGACGCGTTCTTCTGCATCGTCGACCTCCACTCGATCACGACGCCGTTCGAACCGGACGCGCTGCGCGAGGCGACGCTCGACGGCGCGGCGATGCTCTACGCGGTCGGCCTCGATCCCGACCTCTCGACGATCTTCGCC
>JBEVNN010000037.1:0-3517 GCA_040508095.1 Gaiellaceae bacterium | reverse complement strand
TCGAAGCGCTCCAGGGCTCCCGCACGAGCTTCCTGCCGCAGGTGCACGCCCTCCGCCCGCTCCAGGGCCAGACCGACTCGGCGGCGAACGTACTCCAGCTGCTCGAGGACTCCGCCATCAACGAGTCCCACCGCTGGTGCGACAAGGTCCAGGACGCGTACTCGCTGCGCTGCGCGCCACAGGTGCACGGTGCCTCGCGCGATCTGCTCGACTACGCGGCGAGGACGGTCTCGACCGAGCTGAACGCCGCGACGGACAACCCGCTCGTGCTCGTCGAGGACCGCATGCTCGTCTCGAACGGGAACTTCCACGGGCAGCCGCTCGCGTTCGCGCTGGATGCCCTGGCGATGGCGGTCTCGGAGTTCGCCGACATCGCCGAACGGCGGGTGGAGCGGTTGGTGAACCCGAGCCTCTCCGGTGGCCTGCCGGCCTTCCTGACCGGCGACGGCGGGCTCAACTCGGGCTTCATGATTCCGCAATACGTCGCGGCCTCGCTGGTGAGCGAGAACAAGGTCCTCGCGCACCCGGCCGCGGTGGACTCGATCCCGACGAGCGCCGGGCAGGAGGATCACGTCTCGATGGGAAACGCCTCCGGGTTGAAGGCCTGGCAAGTGCTCGAAAACGGGGAACGTGTGCTCGCGATCGAGCTGCTCGCCGGCGCGCAGGGCGTCGAGTTCCTCGCGCCGCTGCAACCCGGGGTCGGCGTGCGCGCAGCGCGGGAGTTCGTGCGGTCGCTGTCGCCGCGGCTGCGGGACGACCGGCCGCTGACTCCCGACATCGAGGCCGTCGCCGACGCTGTTTGCGACGGATCGCTGGTGGAGGCGGTCGAGGCTGAGGCGGGTGAGCTGCGGTGACCAGCGGCAACGGCACGAACCCGGCCCGCCACAAGTCCAAGCGGCCGTACCGCGACAGCGCCCTCGCCTACGCCGGTCTCGGCGCGTTGGTCTTCGTGATCGCGTACGCGACGGGTAGCGGCCTCGTGCGGTCGCTGTCCGGCGGCGTGGCGGCGTTCCTGCTCGCCACCGCGTACACGTGGTGGCGGATCCGTTCGCGTGAACGCGAAGCGGAGCGGCAACAGCCGTGAGCGCGACCAGCTCCGTCGACGCGACGGTCGATGCCCTCTGCAGCGATCTCTCGGCAATCCGTGCGCCGCGCGGGACGCAGCTGAACGCGCGCTCCTGGTCGACCGAAGCGCCCCTACGGATGCTGCTGAACAACCTCGATCCCGAGGTCGCCGAGCGGCCGGAGGAGCTCATCGTCTACGGCGGCTCCGGGAAAGCGGCGAGAAACCCGGAGGCGCTGCGGGCGCTCGTGCGGTCGCTGCTCACGCTCGGCGAGGACGAGACACTGCTCGTCCAGAGCGGGAAGCCGGTCGGTGTGTTCCGCACGACGTCGTCGTCGCCACGCGTGCTGATCGCGAACTCGCTGCTCGTCCCGCGCTGGGCGACCTGGGACGAGTTCCGGCGGCTCGAGGCGCTTGGTCTGACGATGTTCGGCCAAATGACGGCCGGCAGCTGGATCTACATCGGCAGCCAGGGGATCCTGCAGGGCACCTACCAGACGTTCGTGTCGGCTGCCGAGAAGCACTTCGGCGCGGCCGATCTCTCCGGGCGCACGATCCTCACCGCCGGGCTAGGCGGGATGGGCGGCGCGCAGCCGCTGGCGGCGACGCTTGCCGGTGCGGCGATCCTGTGCGTCGAGGTCGATCCGGCGCGGATCGAGCGCCGGCTCGAGACGCGTTACCTGGACGAGGCAGCAGAGTCCCTCGACGATGCTCTTGCGCGTGTGCGCACAGCGGCAGGTGAAGGGCGTGCATTGTCGGTCGGTCTGCTCGGGAACGCGGCAGAAGTCGTGCCGGAGCTGACACGGCGCGGAGAACGGTTCGACCTCGTCACCGACCAGACCGCCGCGCACGATCCGCTGAACGGCTATGTGCCGGTGGGGCTGGACGTCGCGGAGGCCGCCGCGCTGCGCCAGCGCGATCCCGACGCGTACCTACGCCGCGCCCGCGAGTCGATCGCGCGCCACGTCGGGGCGCTGCTCGAGTACGTCCGAGGGGGCAGCTATGTTTTCGATTATGGCAACAACCTACGAGGGGAGGCACTGGAGGCCGGGGTAGAGGAAGCATTCGCATACCCGGGCTTCGTCCCGGCCTATATCCGACCGCTGTTCTGCCGCGGCATCGGGCCGTTCCGTTGGGCCGCCCTGTCTGGCGACCCGGGCGACATCGCCGCCATCGACCGTCGGCTCCTGGATCTCTTCCCGGACGACGGCGCCCTCCAGCGATGGTTGACGCTAGCGCCCGAGCGCATTGCCTTCCAGGGATTGCCGGCTCGGATCTGCTGGCTCGGGTACGGCGACCGCGCCCGCGCCGGCGTCGCGATCAACGACCTCGTGCGCGAGGGCGAGGTGAAGGCGCCCGTTGTGATCGGGCGGGATCACCTCGACTCCGGCTCAGTGGCGTCGCCGTATCGCGAGACCGAGGCGATGCTGGACGGCTCCGACGCCATCGCGGACTGGCCGATCCTGAACGCGCTGGTGAACGTCGCCGCCGGCGCGACCTGGGTCAGCGTCCACCATGGCGGCGGCGTCGGGATCGGCAACTCGATCCACGCCGGCATGGTGGTAGTCGCCGACGGCAGCGACGAGATGGCCGAGCGCCTCGAGCGGGTACTCACCTCCGACCCCGGCACGGGCGTCCTTCGCCACGCCGACGCCGGCTACTCGGAGGCAATTGCCACGGCCGACGAACACGGCCTCCAGGTGCCGCTGCCGCCGTCTTCAGGCGCATGACCGAACACAACGGGGCGGGGACGCTGCTCGTCCGCGACCTGGCGCAGCTAGCGACGCCTTCGGCGGCGGGAGCGCCAGCCCGCGGAAGGGAGCTGGGCGAGGTCGAGGTCATCGAGCGAGCCTTTGTCCTGTGCGAGGATGGCCGAATCGTCGCGAGCGGCGCGATGTCCGAGCTCGGCGCGGTCGAGGGCGAGATCGAGGAGGTGGACGGATCCGGACTCTGCGCGATCCCGGGTCTCGTCGACTGCCACACGCACCCGTGCTTTCTGGGCGACCGCGTCGAGGAGTTCGCGCTGCGCGCGGGCGGCGCGAGCTACGAGGAGTTGCACGCGGCCGGTGGCGGGATTCTCTCGACCGTGCGCGCGACGCGCGACGGGGAGGAGAGCGAGCTGCGCGCTGCGGTCGAGCAGCACCGGGGCTGGATGCTGCAAGCCGGAACGACGACCTTCGAGGGCAAGTCGGGATACGGGCTCGACCGGGAGACCGAGCTCGCGTCGCTGCGGGCGGTTTCCGCTGCCGGCGGCGTGCCGACGTGGCTCGGCGCGCACGCAGTGCCACCGGAGTTCGAGGATGCGAACGGATACCTCGAGTTCGTGCTGAAGAAGGTCCTGCCCGAGGCCGCGTCACTCGCGGAGGCCGCCGACGTGTTCGTCGAGGAGGGCGCGTTCACTGTCGAACAGGCGCGCCGCTACCTCTCGGCCTGTCGTGACGCGGGTCTTGTCCT
>JBEVNN010000286.1:0-4567 GCA_040508095.1 Gaiellaceae bacterium | reverse complement strand
CAGGTGCAAGACAGATGAACGCTTCCGACCTTTCGACGCTCGATCTTCCGACTGCGGTTGAGGATCTGGCGGCGCCTGCCTACGTGATCAGCCGCGAAGGGCGTTTCTCCTGGGTCAACCGCGCGATGGTCGAGCTGCTCGGCGACCTGCGCGGGGAGCCGTTCATCGAGTACGTGGCCCCGGAATACCGCCAGCTCGCGCGGACGAACTTCACGCGCAAGGTCGTCGGCAAGACGACGAAGATCTTCGAGATGGTTGTGCTCGACCGGAACGGCGGCCGGATCCCGATGCGCCTCACCTCCGCTCCGCTGCGGCGCGACGGCCACATCGTGGGGATCTTCGGCGTCGGAATGCCGCTCGCTCAGGCCCCCAGCTTCAAGCACTCGCCGCTGGAGGACCTCACCCCGCGGCAGCAGGAAGTCCTGTGTCTCCTGGGCGAAGGGCTCGAGACGCCGGCGATCGCACGCCGGCTCGGCATCGCGGAGGAAACCGCCCGCAACCACATCCGCGCGCTGCTGCGGGCGATGGGCGCTCACTCGCGGCTCGAGGCGGTGCTGATGGGCCAGCGCGCCGGCGTGATCAGCGCGAACTCGTCATCCGCAGACGACAACCGCTCGCAGCCGCAGTAACGACCGTCAGAATCGGCCGCGATGAAGGTCGGCATCGTCGTGCCGTACTCGTGGTCCTACTGGGGCGCGGTTCTCGAGCACTCCGAGCTCCAGGCGGAGTCGCTGCACCGACTCGGCGTCGAGACGCGCACCATCATCGGGAACGACCCGCCGGGGAGCTTCACGCGTGTGCTGCACCCTCGGCACGGCCGGCACGGCGATCCGCCGGCGCACGTGATCCCGGTCGGCCGCTCGGTGATCGTCCCGGCCAACGCCTCGCTGCCCAACATCGTGCTCAGTCCGCGTGCGGTGCCGAGGATCAAGCGGGTGCTCGAGCGCGAGCGCTTCGACGTCTTGCACCTGCACGAGCCGATGACGCCCGTCATCTGCACGGCTGTGATGGCCTGGGCGCGCTGTCCCGTCGTTGCGACGTTCCACGCCTCGGGCGGGCTCGCCTGGATGCACGTCGGCGGGCGGGCGTGGGGGTTCCTGATGGACCGGATCGACCACCGGATCGCGGTCTCCGAGGCAGCGCGTGAGACGGCGGACCGCTGGATGCCTGGGGAGTTCGAGGTGATCCCCAACGGGGTGCTCATCCCCGAGCACGCCGAGGCCGGCGGGCGCGAGCACCAGGTGGTGTTCGTCGGCCGCCACGACCGCCGGAAGGGGATGTCCGTGCTGTTACGCGCCTGGCCGGAGATCCACCGCCGGACCGGGGCGCGCCTGCGCATCGTCGGCGCCGACCCGCTGATGGTGCGGCTCGCGCTCCAACAGGCGGGTGTCGACGCGGCGGGCATCGACCCGCTCGGGTTCCTCAGCCAGGACGACCTGACGCATGAGCTGCTGACCGCGAAGGCGCTGGTCGCCCCGTCGCTCGGCGGCGAGAGCTTCGGAATGGTGCTCACGCGGGGGTTTGCGTGCGCGATCCCCGTGGTTGCGTCTGACATCACCGGGTACCGTGACGTCATGACGGACGAGACCGGCGTCCTCGTCCCGCCCGGAGACCCGGGCGCGCTGACGGAAGCGGTGGCAGGCCTGCTCGACGACGAGCCGCGGCGCGAAGCGCTCGGCGTCTCGGCGCGGCGGCTCGCGCAGGAGCGCTACTCCTGGGACGACATCGCGCGGCGCCTCGAAGGGATCTACCGGGGGCTCGTGTGAGGCGGTTCCTGGGCATCCTGCGGTCGCCGGTCTGGCGGATCGTCGTCGTGCTCGTCGCCGCCGCCGGCCTCGTTGCACTGGTCTGGTGGCGCGGCCCCGACTGGGGCGCCGTCTGGCACGCCTTCGACGCGGTGGAGTGGCACTGGGTCGTGATCGCGATCGGGCTCAACCTGCTCTCCGTCGTCGTACGCGCGCTCGCCTGGAACACGGTGATCAAGCAGGCGATCCCGCCGCCGCATCCCCGCTTCCAGCTCGTCTTCTCGGCGTTCTCGGTAGGCCTGTTCGCGAACGCGGTGCTGCCGGGACGGATCGGTGAGCTCGCGCGCGTGGCGGTGCTGACGCGGAAGCTGCGGCTGCAGGGCCGCGCGGACGGGACGTGGGCGGCGCTCGTCGGGACCGTGTTCGCGCACCGGCTCTTCGACCTCGTTCCGGTGGTCGCCCTGATCCTGTACGTGGTCGCCACCACGAGCATTCCGCACTGGGCGATTACGAGCCTGGTGGTCGTGGGTGCCGTCGGGGTCGGCCTCTTCGCGTTTGCATTCGCCAGCGCGAGGCGCGAGCAGCAGTCCGTCGTGGACGAGTTAGGCCCGGTGAAGCGGCTGGTGACGATGGCCCGCTACGGGCTCGGCGTGCTCCACGCTCCGGGGCCCGCCGCGGTCGCGATCCTCTTCCAGTGCTCCGGCTGGCTCTTCCAGTTCTTCGCCGTCTACACGACGATGCTGGCCTTCGACATCCACGTGCCGCTGCACACCGCCGGACTCGTGCTGCTGCTGATGAACGTGGCGACGCTCTTCCCGCTCTGGCCGGGGAACATCGGTCTGCTGCAGGCCGTCGTCGCGCTGCCGCTCCGGTCCTACGGAGTCGCGACGGCGAAGGCGCTCGCGTTCGGCTTCGGCCTGCAGGCGATCGAAGCCTCGGTCGGGGTCGGCGTGGGGCTGATGTTCCTCGCGCGCGAAGGGCTGTCGTTCGCGATGCTGCGGCGGATGCCGGGCGCGGAGGAGGCGGAGGTGCCCCAGGAGCCGCGCGGGGAGGACGAGGACGGGGACCGCGTCGACGGCACGCATGCGCGCGCTCGCGTCCCCGGCTAGCCTCAAGGGCGTCCTCACGGCGGCGGAGGCGGCGGTCGCCCTGACGCGGGGGCTGCGAAGCGCGGGAGCCGAGGCCGAGGAGCTGCCGCTCGCCGACGGAGGCGAGGGGACGGCGGACGTCCTCGGCGCGCGGGCTGTGCGGCTCGAGCGGGTGCCCGACGCTTTCGGGCGCGAGCGCGAGGCGCCGATCCGGGAGCTCCCGGACGGCACGGCCGTCGTCGAGAGCGCGGAGGTGATCCCGCTCGATCCCTCGCGGCTGGACGTGCGCGCGGCCTCGAGCCGCGGGCTCGGCGAGCTGATCGCCCGCGTGGGCTCGGCTCCGCAGCTGCTCGTCTGCCTCGGGGGTACCGCGACGATGGACGGCGGGTCGGGGCTGCTCGAGGTGCTGGACGAGCTGCCGGCGCCGACGGTCGCGCTCTGTGACGTGCGCGCAACGCTCGCGGAGGCGCCGCGGCTCTTCGGGCCGCAGAAGGGCGCGCTCGCCGACGACGTCTTGGAGCTCGAGAACCGCTTCGCAGACCACTTGCAGTCGTTCGCGAAGCTCGCCGGCGCCGGCGCCGCGGGGGGCCTGGGCGCGGCGCTTGCGTCGCTCGGCGCGCAGCTCGTCCTCGGAGCGCCCTACGTCCTGGACGCGATCGGCTTCCGGGAACGCGCCGGAGCCGCCGACCTCGTCGTGACCGGCGAGGGCACGGTCGACCGCACGACCTTCGACGGCAAGGCCCCGGGCGAGGCGCTGCGGGTCTGCGAGGAGATCGGCGTGCGCTGCGTGCTCTTCGGAGGACGTGTGGCCGACGGCGTCGAGGCGCGGGCGCTCAGCGGCGATCCCGCGAGGGCGCGCGACGACCTGGAGGAGCTAGGCCTCGGACTCGGCAGCGCGTAGGCGCTTCGCCATCGCCTGGAGCAGCGGCCACGCGATGCGCGCGTCGCTCTCCACGAGCGGCCGGAAGTCCCAGAAGGCGAGGCTGTAGCACTTGAGGTCGGAGGCGGCGTGGATCGTGGCCGTGCGCTCGCCCCGGTCGATCATCGCGACGTCGCCGAAGTAGTCGCCTCGTCCGAGCCGGGCGCGCTCCTCGCCGTGTACGGAGACGATCGCCTCACCGCTCTCGATCACGTAGAACCTGCCGCCGCCGGCCGTCTCGCCTTCCTCGGCGACGTCCTCGCCCTCGGCGAAATCGCGCTCCTTGAAGGAGGTGCTCAGCTTCTCGAGCTCCTTCGGCTTCAGCTCCGCGAAGAGCGGGACGCGCTGCAGCAAGTCGACGGAAGGTCCGGCCACGGGTGGGATGCTAACCCAAGCCGCTACACCGTCGACATGCCCATGCGCGCGCCGATCACGGCTTCCGCGGCCTGCGCGCTCCCGGCGTGGCCCGTGACGGCCGGGAGGAAGTCGTCCCGGTCGAGGGCATACAGCTCGACGTCGGTGGCGGCCCGGACGGTCGCCGTGCGCGGCACGTCGCGCAGCAGCGCGATCTCCCCGAAGTAGGTGCCCTCGCCCTCGCGCTTCGGCGGCCGGCCGTCGACGAAGACCTCGACCTCGCCCGACGAGACCACGTAGAAGCGGTCGCCGTGGTCGCCGACGCGGATGATCTCCTCGCCGGCCGACGCGCTTACGGGTGCGAGGCCGGCGGCGAGCTGCTCGAGCACCGGCGGCGAGAGCGGCGAGAACATGGGGATGCCTTGCAGCAGCTCGATCCGCCGCGGATCGGCGGGCTCCCT
>JBEVNN010000274.1:0-3665 GCA_040508095.1 Gaiellaceae bacterium | reverse complement strand
CGGTATGCCGAGGCGCGCGAGAAGGCGGTCGAGGGCATCCGCCGCCACCCGGAGCTCGAGCACGACGAGGAGATCTGGGTCGCGTTCACCGAGCGGATCATCCGCGGCATGGGCGGCAACTCCGACTCCGCCTACGAGTGCGCTGTCGCGATGACGAAGGCGTGGGAACACGCCGAGCACTTCGAGCTGTACGAGGACGCGGTGCCGGTGCTCGAGCAGCTGCGGAGGGACGGGCTCAAGATCGGCTTCGTCTCGAACACCGGCCGGAACCTGGACGAGTTCGTCGCCCACCACGACCTGCAGGTCGACGCCGCGCTGGCCTCAGGTGCGTTCGGCCGCACCAAGCCGCACCCGACGATCTTCCGCGCAGTCCTGGAGCTGCTCGACGTCGTGCCGGCGGCCGCGGCGATGGTGGGCGACTCGATCGAGGACGACATCGAGGGCGCCCGCGCCACGGGGATCCCCCGCGCGTTCCTGCTCGACCGCGAGGGCCGCTACCCGGAGGTCCCGGACCGGCTGCCGGACCTCTTCGCGCTGCCGGCTGCGCTCGGGCTCGCCCGAAGCTGAGCCGCTGCTTCCTCGAGTGTGGCGACCGGGCCGACGCTGACGTCCTCGCCTTCGAAGAGCGCCAACCACGTTTCGAGCGTGCGCGCCGCGAAGATCTCCGCGAGATCGGCCGCAAGCGGCTCCTGCTCGGCGTCCCACTGACGCTCGGCGAGTTCCGGGCGGTCGATCAGCTCGCAGAGGCGGCCGAAGAACTTCGGCTCGAGCGCGGCGACGGTCAGGTGGCGGCCGTCGGCGGTCGCGTAGATGCGGTAGCAGGCGAGGCCGCCGGTCAACAGGTGCGGGAACGGCTCGCCGCCGAGGCGGTGCGACGCCAGCTCATGGGCGGCGTGCGTCAGCGAGACGACGAGGTGCGCGCCGCGGCCGGTGCGCTCGCGCTGCAGCAGCGCCGCGAGCACTTCCGCGACGGCCCGCTGCGCCGCGCCGAGGTCGGCGATCTGCACCGGCGGCACTGCGGAAGCGGTGTCCTCGAGCAGGCCGGCCCAGCCCTGGTAGTTGAGATCGTGGCCGGCCCTCTGGTCGCCCGGGCCGAAGCCGGTGAACGAGCAGTAGACGACGCGCTCGGGCAGCTGCGCCGGTCCGATCCCGAGCCGCTCGACGACTCCTGGACGGAAGCTCTCCAGCACGACGTCCGCCTCGGCGCACAAAGCACGGCCGCGGTCGGGCTCGGCCTTGAGATCGATCTCGACGGTCTCCTTGCCGTCGTTGAGCGCCTCGTGCCAGGCCGGTGCGAGCTCTTGCATCGGGTCGCCCCCGGGCGGCAGGAGCCGTGTGACTCGCGCGCCGAGCCGCATCAACTCGCGGCTCGCATAGGGGCCCGGGAGGTACCTAGTCAGGTCGATGACCAGCAGGCCCGCGAGCGGTTGCACTAGATCGAAGCTACTACACTCAGCCCGGGGTGCCGAACCGCTCGAATGCGCAAGCGCAGGAGGAAAAGCGCCGACTGCTCCTGGACGCGGCGGTGCGGGTCTTCGCGCGCAAGGGGTACCACGCGAGCCGGGTCGGCGACATCGCCGAGGAGGCAGGCGTCGCGCACGGGCTCCTCTACCACTACTTCGACTCGAAGGAGGACGTGCTGCGTAGCGTCTTCCGCGAGACTTGGCGCGCGCTGATCGAGACGATCCAGAGCGTCGAAGAGGCAGGCGACCCGCCCCGCGAGCAGCTGCGGAAGGTCGCGGAGATCCTGCTGCGCTCCTGGCGGCGCGATCCCGACCTCGTGCGCGTGCTCGTGCTCGAGGTGACGCGCAGCCAGCACCTCCCGGGTGAGATGGACGAAATCGTCGAGTCGTTCGCCGCGATCCAGGAGATCGTCGAGCGCGGGCAGGCCGACGGCTCGATCCGCTCCGATCTCGACGCGCGCCTTGCGAGCTACGTCTTCTACGGCGCGGTGGAGGAGCTGCTGACCGGGTGGGTGCTCGGGCGGTTGCCGGACGGCGACGAGGACGTCGCGCGCGCCGAGCGAACCCTCGTCGAGATCGTCACCGGCGGACTGGCACCCGACCTGGCCACGGCCCAGGCATAGATGGCGACCACATCGAGCTCGCAGACCCTCGTTGCCATGCCCGAGACGGGGCGCCGCCTGATGTGGTCGCTGGGACTCGGCGCGTTCGGCCTCGCCTTCTCGATCACCACGACGGCCGCCTACTTGCCACCGCTGCTCAACAGGTTCACGAGCTCCGGCGGCCTGATCGGCGTCATCCTCGGCGCGGAAGGCATCTTCGCGCTGGCGCTCTCGCCCGTGATCGGGCCGTGGAGCGACACCTTCCACACGCCGATGGGCCGGCGGCGGCCGTTCATGCTCGTCGCGCTGCCACCGATCGGCTTCTGTCTGCTGCTAATGCCATTCATGCCGAACCTCTGGACGACCGTGGTGGTCGTGCTGACGTTCTTCTTCGCGTACTACATCTACGAGCCGCCGTACCGCGGGCTGTACCCCGACGTGCTGCCGCCGCAGCTGTTCGGGCGCTCGCAGGGGATCCAGCACATCCTGCGCGGGATCGCGATCGGGATCGCGCTCGTCGTCGGCGGCCTGCTCTTCAAGGTGTGGCGCCCCTCGCCCTTCCTGCTGGCGGCGGTCCTGACGACGGCGGCCTGCGGGGCCACGATCTACCTCGTGCGCGAGGACGGCGGCCACGGCCGCGTCTTCGAGGGGTTCGCCGCGTACATCAGGCGGAGCTGGCGCATCTTCTGGGAGGACGGCGACGTGCGGCGCTTCCTGATCGCCAACTCGGCGTGGGAGGGGACGTTCGCCGCGGCGCGCACCTTTGTCGTGCTCTATATCACCGTCGGGTTGGGCCAGTCGAAGGTGATGTCGTCCGCGGTCCTCGGCGCGGTGGCCGTCGGGTACGTGATCGCGGCGATCTTCGCCGGGCGGTTGGGCGACCGGTTCGGGCTCGCGCGGGTGATCTTCTTCGCCTCCTGGATCTATGGGGGCGGCTACCTCGTCGGCGGCTTCGCGCAGGAGTGGCACGACTGGTACTTCGCGCTGATCATCGTCGTCGCGATCGCCGGCGGAACGGTGATGACGCTGGCGTGGGGGCTGCTCTACAAGATCGTGCCGGTGCACCATCGCGGCGCGGTCTCGGGGCTGGCGACGACGACGAAGGGGATCGGGCTCCTTATCGGCGCGCCGATCGCCGGCCTCGCGATCGACCTCTCGCGGCCGTACCTGAGTGCGACCGACGGTTACCAGATCCTGTGGCCGATTTGCGCGATCCCGATCCTGGCGGCGATTCCGCTGCTCGTGCGGCTGATGGAGGTCGAGCCCAGGACGAAGATGGAGCCGGACGTCCCCGCCGCCGTCTGAGGTTGTCAGTGGACTCGGGCGATGTCGCACGGCGGGCGGAGGAGGCGGATCTCCGCCTCGTTCGGTTCCTCTGGTGCGGCAACGACGGCACCGTCAGGGCGAAGGCGAGCTCCGTTCGAGGGCTCGAGGACCGGATTCGGACGGGGATCGGCCTGACGGTCGCAATGCAGGCCATGAACAACCTCGACCAGCTGCAGCCGGTGGAGGGGAAGGGGCCGGTCGGCGAGGTCCGGCTCGTCCCGGACCCGTCGACGTTCCGGGTGCTGCCGTACGCGCCGCGGGCCGGGGCGATGCT